>NZ_JBVJGW010000001.1:393332-561829 GCF_055587105.1 Streptomyces sp. NPDC048461
ACCCCGCCCCCCCCCCCCCCCCCCCCCCCCCCCCCCCCCCCACACCCCACCCCCCCCCCCCCCCCCCCCCCGCCGCGGGCGGCCCGGCCCCGCCCCCCCCCCCCCCCCCCCCCCCCACGCCTGTCCCACCCAGCAAGTACGGGAGCCATCCGATGTACCGACGCTCCGCAGCGGCTGCTGTTCTGCTGGCCGCCGCCCTCACGCTGACCGCCTGCAGTTCGGGCGGCGACAAGGCCGAATCCGCCGCGGACGCGAAGGCGAAGCCGCCGGCCTCGTCGCCGGTCCCGGACCCGGCCGACACCCCGGCCACGACGGACCCCACGCCCGAGGCGAAGCCGTCGGGCCCGGTCGTCCCGGACGGCAAGCTGACCCCGAAGACGGGCAGCTTCACCGCGCAGGAGAAGAAGTACCTGAGCGGCCGGGTGCCGGAGAAGATGGACCCGGCGGCCGTCCTGCAGACCGGCCAGGAGTCCTGCCAGCGCGTGCAGCGCACCGCGAAGCGGGACAAGGACGCGGCGACCGGCGCCGTCATCACCGGCGAGATCGCGGGTGCCAAGGACGCGATCAACCTGCTGTGCCCGGACCAGAAGCCGATCCTCGCGGCGGCGGAGAAGGGCTTCCCCGAGGGCCCGCGGTCCTCGCCGGCGGCCGGTACCTACCGGGCGCTGACGCAGGCCGTGAACTGCACGTGGGAGGCGAAGGGCAAGGACGGGGCGATCCTGGCCTCCGGCCCCGAGACCCCGCCGAAGGCCGGCGACAAGATCACGGCGACGATCCCGGCCGGCACCGCCGAGTTCAACTCGACCGGCTGCTACGCCTGGCTGCGCGCCTAGGACGGCTCCCGGGCCGCCCGCGGCCCGACACCGACGCCCCTCTCCCCACCCATCACGGGTGCGGGGGAGGGGCGTTCGTGGTTGTCGGCGCCCAACCGCCGTTCACCCGGGGCGTTTTCGCCTGCGGATCGCGGGTACCCGCGGGTCCAGAGCGCAACGACACCGAATTCGGAGGCGAGTCCTATGACCGGCCTGGGCGGCTGCATCGGTCTGATCGTGGTGGGGGCGATCCTCACCTTCGCGACGGACTGGGAGATGCGGAGCGTCGACCTCGATCTGGTCGGCCTGATCATGATGGCGGTGGGTGCCATCGGCCTCGCCGTGTACTCCAGTGTCCTCAAGCGCCGTCGCACCATGGGCGCGGTGCCGGTGGTGCAGGAGCGCCGCGACGTCATCTGAGCCCCGCCGCGACGCCATCCGAGTCCCGCCGCACCGCGCGGGCGGTCCTCCGCACCGCGCGGGCGGTCCGCCCGGAGGCGGCCGGCCCGCGCGCGGTCAGCCGCGTACGGCTGCTTCGTACACCGGCAGCAGGGTGTCCAGGACGGAGTCCATCGAGAACGATGCGGCGGCCAGTTCGCGGGCCGCCACCGACGCCGACCGGTTCGCGGCGGGGTCCAGCAGCGCCAGCACCGCCGCCGCCACCCCCTCCGGACCGGGGTCCACGGCCCGCCCCGCACCGGCCGCCGCGATGTCGCGGGCCAGACCGTTGGAGTGGGTCACCACCGGGGGCACGCCCACGGCGAGGGCCTCCAGCACCGACATGGGGAACGGTTCGTCCACGGAGGGCAGGACGTAGACGTGCGCCCGGCGCAGCTCGCGCAGCACCTCCTGCCCGCTCAGCGCGCCCGGCACCCGCACCGCGTCCGCGAGCCCCAGCTCCGCGATCCGGCGCAGCACGGCCGCCCGCTCGCCCTCGTCCGGGCCGGCGACGACGAACTCCGCGTCCGGGTGCGCGGCCAGGACCGCCACCGCCGCGTCCACGAAGTCCACCGGCCGCTTGCGGGCCTGCAGGCGCGCCGAGTACAGGATGCGCGGCGGGCCCTCGGGGGCGGGCCGCTCCTCCTGCGCCGGAGTGCCGTTGACGAGGCGCACCGCGTTCGCCAGCGGGCCGCCGACCACCGCGTCGAGGCCCTCCCGCTCGTGCGGGGTCAGGTAGAGCACCGCGGCCGCGCCGCGCAGCACCCGGCGTACGGCCAGCGCGTCCAGCACCTTGGCCAGCAGCTTCCCGCTCGGGTCCACCATGCCGTGGGTCTGCAGCACCAGCGGCTTGCCGGCCCGCAGCGCCGCCAGCGCCACGGGCAGGGTCACCAGGTCCCGCGCCAGGTGGACGTGGACCACGTCCGCGTCGCGCACCAGCCGGCCCGCCGAGGCCAGCAGGGCCGGCGAGGTCATCCCGCTGAAGCCCAGCGGCAGCAGCCGCCGCGCCGGGAACAGTCTGGCCGGGACCCCCTCGACCTCCGTCGGCCAGGGATCCCCGAAGCCCTCGCCCAGCGCGACCAGCCGCGCCTCGTGGCCCCGGGACCGCAGCCCCTTGGCCAGGTTCAGCGCGACCCGCACCGGCCCGCCGAAGGCGTGCGAGGGCGAGTGCAGGGTGACGGCGTGCAGGACTCTCACTTGGGCTCCTCCACCGGGCGGCGACGCCCGTCCTGGGTCTGCAGGGTCAGCTCCGGGAGGTCCTTGTGCACGACGGACCCGGCGCCCGCGACCGCGCAGCGGCCCAGGGTCACCCCGGCCAGCACGGTCGCCCGCACCGCCACCCACGCGCCGTCCCCGACGCTGATCGGGGCGTTGCGGTAGCGGAAGTCGGCGGCCCGGTGGTCGTGCGAGCCGGTGCACAGCATCGCCTCCTGGGAGACGCAGACGTGCGAACCGATGGTCACCGGCTCCAGGTTCAGCACCCAGGCGCCCTCGCCGATCCAGGTGTGGTCCCCGACGGTCAGCTTCCACGGCCACAGGATCCGCACCCGGTGCCGGATCAGCACCCCCTCGCCGATCTTCGCCCCGAAGGCCCGCAGCAGTGCCACGCGCACCCGCGCCGGACAGAACCAGCTCATGAACAGCGTGTTCATCACGGCGAACCAGAGCGCCTGCGTCAGCAGCCCGCGGCCCTTGTCGTATCCGGCCAGCGTGAAGCCAGGAAGATCGCGCAACTGAGGTCCCCTTCGTCCACCCCCGGCGGCGCCTCCCCGGGCGCCGAGCGCTCAGACTAGACTGCGGCCGGACCAGGCACATCGGGTGGGGGCGCAGTGGCAACGGACATACGCAAACCCTCCGCGGCGCGCCCGGCGCCGCCCGTGGAGGACGAGGCCAAGTGGGGCCGGGTCACCACCCCGCGCACCCTGCTCTCCCGGGCGCTCTCCGTCCCCCTGGCCCTCGGGTTCACCGTCTTCCTGCCGCTCTTCGTCGCCGTCCAGACCGGCGACGGCCAGCGCGACGCGGCCTTCTGGCTGCAGCTGCTCCTCACCATGTACGCGGGCGCCCGGCTCTCCGCGATGGTCCTCACCAGCCGCCGCAAGCTGCTCCAGGGCTCCTTCTGGCTGTTCGTCTACATGGCCATGGGCGTGGCCCCCCTCGCCCAGGCCGTCCTCGGCCGGGTCCCGACGCCCGTCGTCGGCCCGCGCTCCGACCTGACCCTCGCCGTCGGCCTGGTCCTCCTCGGCTGCCTCGCCTTCGACGTCGGCGTCCTGCTGGCCCGCCACCGGCCCACCGTCCGCTCGGGCGGCCCCCGCAAGGAGGAGCGGCCGGTCATGGCCCACCGGCGGCGCCTCCAGCTCCTCGCGGCCCTGTCGTTCGCGTGCAGCGCGGCCTTCGTCATGAAGCTGGGCGGCCCGGCGGTGTTCTTCTCCAGCCGCCAGGAGATCATCGCGGGCATCGAGGAGGCCGGCGTTTCCAACGGCGACGGCCAGGCCGGCCAGGCCCTGCTGCGCGGCTTCGGCACCGTCCCGGCGCTGCTCTCCCTGCTCCTCTACACGCGCTGGCTGATCACCTCGAAGTTCGCCCGCCGCAAGGTCTCGATCATCGTCACCTGGTCGGCGCTCGCCGCGCTGAACCTGGTGGTCAACAACCCGATCTCGAACCCCCGCTACTGGTTCCTCACGGTCATGTTCGCGCTGCTCTTCACCGTCTTCCCGGTGAGCGCCGCGATGTACCGGGTGGCGCTGTCGATGGCCGTGGTGATCGCCCTCCTCGTCTTCCCGTTCGCGGACCGCTTCCGCTACGACGAGAAGAACTACAAGCCGGTCGAGACGACGTCCTTCCTGGAGCCGATGGCGCTCAAGGACTACGACCAGATCGGCATGTTCGCCAACACCATCACCTACGCCGAGTCGGGGCCCGGCCACGCCTACGGCCGCCAGCTCGCCGGCTCCATCCTGTTCGCGGTGCCCCGCTCGGTCTGGCCCGGCAAGGCGCGCGACACGGGCGTGCTGGTCGGCCAGTGGATGGGCACCGTCAACACCAACCTCTCCTCGCCGATCTGGGCCGAGCTGTGGCTCGACTTCGGCCCGCTCGGCATGGTCGGCGGACTGCTCGGCATGGGGTACGCCGCCGCCCGCGTCGACCGCCGCTACGCCAAGCGCGCCACCCGCCGGGCCCCGCCCGGCGCCCTGATCTCCGTGGTGGTGCCGCTGGTCGCGGGCTACTCCTTCATCCTGCTGCGCGGGCCGCTGCTCCAGGCCTCGGGCCGGGTCGCGATCGCGGCCCTGTGCCTCGCGCTCGTCGCCACGTACCGCGCGGACAAGGGCACCACCCTGCGCTGAGGGGCACGGGCGCCTCCGGCGGTCCGCGGGTGCGGTGTCAGGCGGTGAGCGGGACGGGGTGGATCTCGTCGGCGGGGTGTCCGGTCCGCTCGTGGATCCTGAGGACGGCGTCGGCGTCGGGGCCGGTGGAGAGGCAGTAGACCGTGCCCGACGCGGGGTCGGCCCAGGCCTTCTCGAAGTGGACTCCTTCCTCGCCTTCGATCGCGAGGTCGGCCCGGTGCGCGGCCATCAGTTCCTCGGCCGTGATGCCCTTCATTCCCGTGTGCACATCCATGAACGTGGCCATGACGCCACCTCCCAGTCGGGGTGTTCCCCTCCCATGATTCGCCCTGGACGGCCGCGGTGCGAGCGCTGGCCGGACGAGGAGGGGGACCCGTGCGCCGGGACCGCCCCGGGTCCGCCGCTCAGGCGGGGGCGGCCGACCGGTCGGGCTCGGCGGCCGGCGCCGGGACCTTCAGCCGGGCCACCCGCAGCCAGCCCGCGCCGGCCTTCGCGGCGGAGCCCAGCGCCAGTCCCCACGCGGCCCCCGCCACGCCCCACAGGACGTACCCGCCCACGAGCAGGCCCACCGAGAGCAGCGAGAAGACCACCTGCAGGGACAGCGTCGCCTTCGGGTTGAGCACCCGCAGCGTCAGCAGCGCGCACGTGCCGAGCCCCATGACGGCGTACTGGGCACCCGTGGCCGGCAGCAGCGCGGCCGCCGCCTCCCAGGTGTCGCCGAGCAGCCGGCGCCCCACGCGGTCGGGGAGCGCGTACAGGACGGCCCCCCACCCGGCGCCCAGGAGCGCCAGCGCGCCGCCCATGAGCGCGGTCAGGCGGACGACGCCCCGCTTGCCCGAGGCCCGGCCGACGACCGGCGGCCCGAAGGCGTTCGCCGAGTTGAACAGCACGTTCAGCGGCCCGAAGAGGGTGGTCGCCCCGCGCAGCGCGCCGACGGCGAGCGGGGTCGCGAAGACGCCGAGGCCGAGCACGGCGAGCTGGCTGGAGCCGTTGCCCACCGCGAACTCGACCACGAACCGCTGACCGAGGTGACCGCGGCGCACGTACGGCCGCAGGTCGGCGCGCACGCCCCGTACGTACGGGCGCAGCAGCCACAGCCCGAGCGCCAGCGCCGGCAGCGCGGACAGCCCCCACACCAGCACCAGCCGCCCCGCCGAGGCCCCCTGGGGCTGCACGGCCAGCGCCGCGAGGACGCACACCAGGCGCAGCGCGTCGGCGGCCAGCGCCCGTTCGGGCACGCGCAGCGCGGAGAAGCAGTACCGCAGGCCGTCCTGGAGCAGCACCAGCGGAAGGACCAGGCCCAGCGCGAGGAAGGCCCGCCCGGCCGGGCCGGGCAGCGCCAGGCCCACGAGGACGAGCAGGGCGCCCGCGGCGGCCGAGGCGACGCCGGTGAAGCCGACGGCCGACCGGCACACGGCGCCGAGGCGCTCGCCCTTCTCCAGGACGACGCTCTGGCCGACGTAGGCCATGTTCAGCCCGAGGAGCACGCTGAACGCCACGTACACCATCGAGAAGTCGGCGAACCCGGACGCCGAGGACAGCCGGGCGGCCAGCACCAGCACCAGGATGTTGGTGGCGCTGGATGCTGCCTGGTCCAGGACCGACGCGACCGCCGCGAGACCGCGCCGGCTCACCGCCGGCCCGTGCGGACGGTGCGCAGGGCGACCGTGTCGGTGCCGTCGCCCGGGATGTGCTGTTCGGCCTCGGCGACCTCGTACGGGATCGGCTGGGGCTGCGGCGGCCGCGGCTTCGCGGCCGCGGCCGGCGTCTCCGGGGCGGCGGAGGAGCCGTCCTTGCCCTTGCGGCCGCGCTTCTCGCCGGGCAGCGGCGCGTGGAGCACCGCGCCGAGGACGGTGCCGCCGGCGCCGCTGATCAGCTCGCGGATGCGGGACAGGTCGGTGCGGTGCACGGCGCGCGGATCGCAGACGACGAGCACCCCGTCGACGCGGTCGACGAGCGCGAGGGCGTCGGCGTACGAGAGCACGGGCGGCGCGAGCACGACCACGGTGGAGTTGGGGGAGTCGGCCTCGGAGATCAGCCGGGTGGCGCGCGCGGAGGTCAGCGCACGGGGCACGTTGCGCGCCCGCTCGCCCGGGATCAGGTCGAAGGAGCCGGACTCCCCGGCGTCGACGACGAGCTGGCGACCGTCGGGCCACTCGGAGTCGCCGTGGCGCCCGCCGGCGGGCGTGTTGCCCGGGGTCTGGCTCCAGCGCGGCCGGCCGCCGGCGTCCGTCGGCAGCTGGCTGGCCAGCACCGGGGTGCGCAGGTCCGCCTCGATGAGCAGGACGTCCTTGCCGGTCTCCGCGAAGGAGGCGGCCAGGTTCACGGCCACCGCGGCAGCGGTCTCGCTGCTGCCGCGCGGGGCGACGACCAGCAGCCGTCGCCGGTCGGCGAACCGGGCGTCGTAGGCGAGCCGGAAGGCCACCGAGCGGTACTCCTCGGCGAGCCGCGGATCGGCCTCGCCGGCGGCGAGCAGCGGGCCGCCGCCGGTCTTGTCCCGGGGCAGGTAGCCGAGCACGGGCGCGCGCAGGGCGCGGGCCACGTCGCCCTCGGAGCGGGGCGCCGGGTCGAAGACGAGCCGGACCCAGGCGGCCAGCAGACCGAGCGCGAGGCCGACGGCCGCGCCGAGCGCGAGGGACATGACGATGCCGGGGCCGTCGGTCGACGTGGGCGCGGTCGCCGCACTGGTGACCCGGCCCGGGGTCATGTCCAGGGCCTGCAGCTTGGTGATCTTGCCGTTGTAGCCGCCGACCTCGCTCTGCAGGTCCGTCTTCGTGGAGGTGGCGGTGTCGCGCGGGGCGCCGGCCGGCATCCGGGCGATGTCCTTGGACAGCTCGTCGAGCTGCTTGGCGACCGGGTCGCGCTGCTCCTGGTACCCCTTGACCATCTTGTCGCGGGTCGCGTCCAGGGACTCCTGGCGCTTGAGGAGGTAGGCGTCCGTCATGGCGTTGGCCCGCTTCGCGGCCTCCTTGGGGGAGGACGCGGTGTAGGTGAAGCGCAGCACCATGGTCTGCGGCGGGTTGGTCACCTGGAGGCCGCCGCGCAGGGCGCTGAAGTCCTTGGCGGAGACGCCGAGCTTCTTCGCGGCCTCGTTGGCTATGGAGGAGCTGAGCGCGACCTGCCGCTCGGAGCCGATGTTGATCGCCTTGTCGGGGGCGAGGCTCGGGTTGAACGGGTCGTCCGTCGGCGCGCGCAGCACGACGTCGGCCGTGGCCACGTAGGTGTCCGCCGTGGAGATCCCCAGGTAGACGCCGCCCAGCAGGCCGACCCCGATGCCCGCGCCGATGAGCCGGCGGTAGCGCAGGAGCTGCCGGAACTGGTCCCTGAGGAGATCGGGCTCGTCCTCCGCCGGGGCCGCTGCTGGGCGGTTCGTCTCGATCACGGCCGGGGACCCCCAAGTGCTTCGTCTATCAGTGCGTCGATCCGGGCCAGGCCCGCTTCGCGGCTCAGGTGGGCCGCCACGTGGCGCGGTCCGGCCGCGCCCAGCGCGTCCGCGCCCTCCGGGTCCTCGGCGAGGGCCCGTACGGCCTTCAGCAGGGCGTCGGGGTCCTCCGGCGGTACGAGCACCCCTGCGCCCGAGCGTTCCACCTCCTGGGCGGTCCCGCCCAGCGCCGCCACGGAGGCGACGACCGGCCGGCCGGCCTGGAAGTAGGACGTGAGTTTCGACGGCACGCTCATGTCCATGACGGCGGCGTGCTGCGTGACCGCGAGCACGTCCGCCGCGGCGAGGATATCCGGGAACTCGCCGTCAGCGGCAGGGGGGATGATGTCAAGGTTCGGCACATCGGCCGCGAGGTCCGCGAGGGCCGAGCGCTGACTGCCGTCACCCATCAGGACAAAGCGGACGCCCGGGTCGAGCCGTGCGGCGCCCACGAGGACTTCGAGCCCCTGCTTGAGCCCCATGTTCCCGGAGTGCAGCACGACCGTCTGGCCCGGGGCCCAGCCCAGGTGGTGACGGGTCTCGCCGCGCGGCTTGGTGGGCACCGCCACGTGGGACCAGTTGGGGACCAGGCGTATCTTCGCCGGGTCCACGCCCATGCCGACGACCCGGTCCACGAAGGTCTCGTGGATGACGCCGACCAGGGTGGCCCGCTTCAGGGCGTACGCCTCGGCGCGGCCGGCGATCGCGGCCGCCTTGTCGCCGCCGCTGATCCCGCTCTGCGCGGCGGCGGCGCCCATCAGGTCCTGCACCACCGGGACGTACGGGACCTTCCACTTCGCCGCGAGCCGGGCGGCCAGGACCCCGCCGGCCAGGCTGGGCATCTGGGCGAGGACCGCGTCCGGCTTCGGCATCCGGGGCGGTGCCACGGCGCCGTGCAGCAGGATCGATCCTTCGAACAGGGCCCGCTTCACGGCGGTCTGGCGCGCCGGCACGGTGTGCGCACGCCGGTGCACGTGCACCCCCGCGCGCTGTTCCGTGCGCCGTAGCGCCCCCTTGTACTCCGGCTCCAGTGACCACGCCGGGTAGTGGGGCATGCCCGCCAGGACGTGCGTCTCGTGGCCGAGATCCGCCCAGTGCTCGGCGATCTGGGTCGCGTAGGGCCCGATACCCGCGTGCTCCGGAGCGTAATTCGTGGAAACCAGCAGCAGGCGCCGGTGACCGGATCTGGACACTGAGCGTCCCCTCTTCCCCTGGATGATGCGCACGTCACCCTATTCGTTCACCGGCATGGTGGGGAACGTGCACGCTATTGTCTGCTAATCCGCCACACCGGGGGGTGTGGCCTCTGGGGGGTAACAGATGACGGAGCAGGACATGTCCGACGTGGGTGCGCCGGCGCGCAGACCGTATCGAGTCGGCTACGCGCCGGGTGCGTACGATCTCTTCCATATCGGGCATCTCAACATTCTTCGGCACGCCCGGAGCCAGTGCGACTACCTCGTGGCCGGAGTCGTCTCCGACGAGATGGCGGAACTCGCCAAGGGCCGCCGCCCGATGATCCCGCTCGTCGAGCGGCTGGAGATCGTACGCAGCGTGAAGTACGTCGACGCGGCCTTCGTCGAGACCGTCCCCGACAAGGTGGAGACCTGGAAGCAGGTCCGCTTCGACGTCATCTTCAAGGGCGACGACTGGAGGGGCACGCCCAAGGGCCACCGCCTGGAGGAGGACTTCGCCGTCCACGGCGTCGACGTCGTCTACTTCCCGTACACCGTCCACACGTCCAGCACCCAGCTGCGCCGGGCACTGGACGCGCTCGCCGAGCCCCTCGCGGGCCCGGCGAACGTCACCGCGGAACGGCGCTGAGCTCCCGGTACCACTTCGCGAGGAACGCGAGGAGGAACAGGGCGGCCACCGCACCCAGCCCCGCGTACGCCCAGCGGAACAGGCCCCCGCCGCCGAGCAGCAGGAAGACCAGGCAGAACACCCCGTAGTCCACGGGGAGCAGGGCCACCGCGCGCACCGTCGACGGTGCGGCGGCGGGGCTGCCCGGCGCGGCCTTCGGCTTCAGCTTCTCGGTCAGCAGCCCGCCGAAGAAGGTGACGACGGCGGCGAACTGGAAGCCCAGCGGCACCAGCAGCCAGGCGTCGGAGCCCGTGCCGTACTCCGCGGGGAAGCGGTAGAAGGCGATCAGCACGCAGGTGTGCAGCGCGGTGAGCTTGGCGCAGTCCACCACGTGGTCGAGCCACTCGCCCGAGGCGCTGCCGCCCCCGCGCAGCCGCGCCAGCTGCCCGTCGGCCGAGTCGAAGGCGAACCCGACGGCGAGCAGGGCCCACACGCCGATCCCCAGCCCCCACGAGGGCGCCGCCAGCGCGACCGCGGCCGCCCCGGCGAAGCTGAGGGCCGCGCTGACCAGCGTGACCTGGTTCGGGGTGAGCCCGAGGGCGTACGAACCGGCCGCCAGGTAGCGGCCCAGGGGCCGGTTGACGAACCTGGAGTACAGCGACACGCCCTTAGCCGACTTCTGTGCCCCGCGCAGCTCCCGCAGCGCGGTCCCGACACTCGCCATGCGCACCCCTGACCTTCTCGATGGCACGCGTGTGCAGTGCACGCGTGTACGACGGCCACATCATCGCAGGACGGACGGGGGCTCCCGGTCCGGATGTCCGGATGTCCGGATGCCCCCGCCGCGGCGCCCCTCAGTCCGTCACGCGGAACAGCAGCACCGACCGGGCCGGGACCGTCAGGGTCTCCCCGCCCCGGTGGGACGTGCCGGGGGCGGTGTCCTGGTCCTCGCACGAGGTGTCCAGGACGAGTGCGTACCGCTCCGCCCACGGCGCCCCCGGCAGCACCCACGCCGCCGGCCGGTCCCCGGCGTGCAGCAGCATCAGGAAGCTGTCGTCCGTCACCTGCCGGCCCCGCTCGTCGCGGCCCGGGATGTCCCGCCCCGAGAGGTACATGCCCAGCGCGGCGGCCGGGGCGTACCAGTCCCGCTCCGTCATCTCCGCCCCCGCCGGCGTGAACCAGGCCAGGTCCCGCAGCCCGTCCGCGCCCTGCGGCCGCCCGGAGAAGAACGCCCGGCGGCGCAGCACCGGATGGGTGTGCCGCAGCGCGATCAGCCGCCGCGTCAGGGCCAGCAGCTGCTGCCACGACGGCTCGGCCAGCAGCGACCAGTCCACCCAGCCCGTCTCGTTGTCCTGGCAGTACGCGTTGTTGTTGCCGCCCTGGGTCCGCCCGAACTCGTCTCCCGCGACCAGCATCGGCACCCCGGTCGACAGCAGCAGGCTCGTCAGCAGGTTGCGCAGCTGCCGCCGGCGCAGCGCGCCGATCCGCGCGTCGTCGCTCTCGCCCTCGGTCCCGCAGTTCCACGACCGGTTGTCGTTGGTGCCGTCCCGGCCCTCCTCCCCGTTCGCCTCGTTGTGCTTGCGCTCGTACGTCACCAGGTCGCGCAGGGTGAAGCCGTCGTGCGCGGTCACGAAGTTCACCGAGGCGTACGGCCGCCGCCCGCCCCACGCGTACAGGTCGCTCGACCCCGACAGCCGGTACCCGAGGTCCCGCACGTCGGGCAGCGCACCCCGCCAGAAGTCCCGTACGGCATCCCGGTAACGGTCGTTCCACTCCGTCCACAGCGGCGGGAAAGCCCCCACCTGGTAGCCGCCCGACCCCACGTCCCACGGCTCGGCGATCAGCTTCACCCGCCGCAGCACCGGGTCCTGGGCGATCACCGCGAGGAACGGCGACAGCATGTCCACGTCGTGCATGGAGCGGGCCAGCGCCGCCGCCAGGTCGAAGCGGAAGCCGTCCACCCCCATCTCCGTGACCCAGTAGCGCAGCGAATCCGTGATCAGGCGCAGCACGTGCGGGCGCCCGGCGTGCAGGGTGTTGCCGCAGCCGGTGTAGTCGGAGTACCGCCGCTGGTCGGCCTGCAGCCGGTAGTAGCCGCGGTTGTCGATCCCGCGCAGCGACAGCGTCGGACCGAGCTCGCCCGCCTCCGCCGTGTGGTTGTAGACCACGTCGAGGATCACCTCGATCCCGGCCGCGTGCAGGGCCCGGACCATCCGCTTGAACTCCCCGACCTGCTGCCCGGCCGTCCCGCTCGACGAATACCCGGCGTGCGGGGCGAAGTAGCCGACCGAGTTGTAGCCCCAGTAGTTGCGCAGGCCCCGGCGCAGCAGGTGGTCCTCGTGCGCGAACTGGTGCACCGGCAGCAGCTCGACCGCCGTCACGCCCAGCCCCGTGAGGTGCTCGATCGCCGCCGGGTGGGCCAGCCCCGCGTAGGTGCCGCGCAGCTCCTCGGGAATGCCCGGATGGCGCATGGTGAAGCCGCGCACGTGCAGTTCGTAGATCACCGAATCGGCCCACGGGGTCTTCGGCCGGACGTCGTCCGCCCAGTCGTCGTCGTCGTGGACGACCACGCCCTTGGGCACGAACGGCGCCGAGTCCCGGTCGTCCCGGACCGTGTCCGCGATGTACTGCTGCGGCCAGTCCCGGACGTGCCCGTACACCTCCGGCGGGAGGGTGAAGTCGCCGTCCACCGCCCGCGCGTACGGGTCCAGGAGCAGCTTCGCCGGATTGTGCCGGGCCCCCGTCCAGGGGTCCCACCGGCCGTGCACCCGGAACCCGTACCGCTGCCCGGGGCGCACGCCCGGCACGAAACCGTGCCAGATCTCGTGCGTGAGCTCGGCCAGCGGACAGCGCGTCTCGGCGCCGCCCTCGTCGAACAGGCAGACCTCCACCGCCTCCGCGCCCTGCGCCCACACGGCGAAGTTGGTGCCCGCCGTCCCGTCCGGGCCGTGGTGGAAACGGGCCCCCAGCGGATGGGAGGACCCGGGCCACACCGGTGGCCCGGGGCGCGCGGACGCCCGGGGCGGCTGGACCCGGGCCTGCCCGTTCACCTGCCCGTTCGACGGCCCGCCGGCCTGCCCGTTCGGCGGTCCCGCGGGACCGCCGTCCGGTTGCCCGGCCGGCTGCCCCGTGCCGGGGCGGTCGTCGGCAGGCGGTGCGGGCGCGGTCAGGCCGCTCCGTACCGTGCCCGTGACATCCCCGGCATTCCTGACGGCTTCCACCGCCTCTTGCTCGGCTGCGCTCGACACTGCCCGCCTCCACGGCTCCTGGGTACCGGCAGGGGAGGGTTCGGGCCCCGGCGTCCCGGCCCGGGCCCGCCCCCGTCTGGTCCTTCCCACTGTTCTGCCCGAACAGTTCTGCCCGGAACGTGGCCCGCGCTCACGTTTCCCCCGGAGGGGCCCTGTCGTTGGAGGGGACGTGACACTTCTGACGAGGCGGGCAGGGGCGGGCTTGGCCGCCGTGGCGGCATGGGCGGCGCTCCTGGGCGGCCTGGCCGGATGCACCCAGGACGGCAGGTCGCCGGTCGAGATCGGACTGCCCGGGAAACCGCGACCGCCGGAGGAGGCCATCCGGGTCACCCCGGAGGACAACGCCAAGGAGGTCCGGGCGGACGGACGGCTGACGGTCACCGTGCCCGAAGGCCGGCTGGAGCGGGTCGTGGTCACCAAGGTCGAGGACGCCCAGCAGGAGCGGGTCCCCGGTGCCATCGCGGCCGACGGGCTCAGCTGGAGCCCCGACCCGGCGGCCGGCCGGCTCGCGCTCGCGGCCAAGTACACCGTGGACGCCGTCGCCCTCGACGGGCACAACCGCCGCCAGGCCCGGCACACCACCTTCACGACCTACGTTCCCGAGGAGCGGTTCATCGGCTACTTCAAGCCCGAGCACCGTTCCACCGTCGGCACCGGGATGATCGTCTCCTTCAACTTCAACCGGCCGGTCGAGCGGCGCACGGAGGTCGAGCGGGCCATCACCGTCACCTCCAGCCCGGCCGTGGAGGTCGTCGGCCACTGGTTCGGCAACGAGCGCCTCGACTTCCGGCCCAAGGCGTACTGGAAGCCCGGCACCGAGGTCACCGTGAAGGTGAACCTCCGCGACGTCGAGGGCGCGCCCGGCTCGTACGGCATCCAGGACAAGACGATCACCTTCACCGTCGGCCGCTCCCAGGTCTCCACCGTGGACGCGGCCGCCCACACGATGGAGGTCCGGCGCGAGGGGCAGCTGCTGTCCAAGGTGCCGATCAGCGCCGGGGCGCCCAAGACCACCACCTACAACGGGAAGATGGTGGTGATGGAGATGTTCGACGTCACCCGGATGAACGGCCAGACCGTCGGCTTCGGCGGCGAGTACGACATCCCCGACGTCCCGCACGCCATGCGGCTCACCACCTCCGGCACCTTCCTGCACGGGAACTACTGGCTCAGCCCGGACACGTTCGGCAGCAGCAACATGAGCCACGGCTGCGTGGGCCTGCGCGACGACAAGGGCGGCGGCTCGGACACCCCGGCGGGCTGGTTCTTCGACCGGACGCTGGTCGGGGACGTGGTCGAGGTCGTGAACTCGCAGGACAAGGTCGTGGCCGCGAACAACGGGCTGGGCGGCTGGAACATGTCCTGGGCGGACTGGGTGGCCGGCTCCGCCCTCGTCTGACGCCCGCGGCCCGCGCGCGGAGCCCGGGCTCCGGCATCGGGCTCCGGCATCGGGCTCCGATCCGGGTCCGGTTCGAGCTCCGTACGGTTATCCGTCCGGTGCCCCCGTACGGGTGATTCGTGTGATCAGAATGCCGTAGCGGACGAGTGTCTCCCCGCTCCCCGCGGACCGCTCCCTCCAGCCTGTCAGGGCACATCAGCCCAGGTGGCAGGTAACGGACGGAGCGTCATGTCAGCTAGGAACTGGACCCTCGGGGTGGCGATCGGAGCCGTACTCGCGGCCGGTGCGCCCACCGCCCTCGCGGCGGGCCCCGGCGCAGACCGGGCGGCGGCCGCCCCGCGGGCGCTGCTGCCGGGCGGGCTCGGACCGTGCGTGCCGGCGCCCCCGAACCCCTGCCCGAGCCCCTTCCCGCCGATCGGCAGCAACGGCATCCCCGTCGGCCGGGACAACGCCATCAACATCTTCGTCGGCGGCGACTTCCGCGTCCGCGAGCGGGCCTCGGAGGCCGAGGGCCGCCTCGTCGTCCTCGGCGCCTTCGACCAGGACAAGACGACCGGCGCGGACGCCCGCTACAACGTCGGCATCGTGGGCGCCGGATCGCTGGTGCCGCCGCCGGACGGCGCGGACTTCCTCACCACCGGCGGGAACATCACCGTCGCCGACGGCGAGCGGCTGCTCGCCGACGGGGGAGTGGTCCGCCACGCCGGGACCGTCACGGGAACCGTGTCCGGCACCCTGCGCCAGGACCCCGCCGCGGTCGCCCCGTACACCGCCCTGCGCGACCAGCTCAGCGCCGCCAGCGAGTGCTACGCACGCGTCGACGGCCAGCCCCGTACGGCGACCGGCACCGCCACCAACAGCGGTTTCGCGACGGTCTTCCGCGGCGACGGCACCTCCGCGCTCCAGGTCTTCAACGTCGACGCCGACCTGGTCGGCAACCGGGGCAGCCAGCAGGGGATCACCTTCGAGCAGATCCCGGCCGGCGCGACGATCCTGGTCAACGTCCTCGGCACCGACCGGACGATCAATACCTACAGCGGCGGCATTACCGACGACGACCCGCTCAACGCCTACCGCGAGCGGCTGCTGTGGAACTTCCCGGACGCCACGACGGTCAACCTGAACGGCACCGGCCAGTTCCAGGGCAGTTTCCTGATGGGCGAGCAGACCTCGCAGACCAGCGTCCGGCTGCCCGGGATCAACGGCCGCTTCTTCACCACCGGCTCGGTCACGCACACCAGCGAAAGCGGCGGCGGCGGGGGCCAGGAGTTCCACGCGTACCCCTTCACCGGCGACCTCCCCACGTGCGGGCAGCCGCCCGTCACCACGGGCCTGGTCTCCGTGCTCAAGCGCGACGAGACGGGCGCGCCGCTGGCGGGCGCCGTCTTCGAGCTGTGGAAGGAGTCCAACGGCACCGCGGGGCTGCAGACCACCGGCACGACGCCGGACACCGAGGTCACCGAGTGCACCACCCCGCAGAACGGCATCTGCGAGCAGCGGGCCGAACTCGGCACGTACTACTGGCGCGAGACGGCCGCCCCCGACGGCTACGCGCTGCCCGCCGACCCGGTCCACGCGCTCACGCTGACCGAGCAGAACGCCGCGGCCGGGGTCCGGGTCACGGCCGACAACCAGCGCGTCCCCGTGCCCGGCGCGGGCGTCGTGCTCCGCAAGACCGACCAGGAGACCGGCCTCCCGCTGGCCGGCGCCCGCTTCGAGCTGTGGCGCGAGGAGAACGGCCGCGACGGCCTGCAGACGGCCGGCCCCGATGCGGACGCCCGGCTGGACGCCGGCACCTGCACGACCGACGCCCGCGGCACCTGCACGGTCGAGCTCCCGATCGGCGAGACGTACTACTGGCGGGAGACGGCCGCCCCCGACGGCTACGACCGCCCGGTGAACCCGGTCACCGCCTTCACCCTGGACCAGGACGACGTGGCCGAGGGCATCACCCTCACGGTCCCGAACCGCAGGACCCCGGTGCCGCCCGTGGGCGAGGGCTCGATCCAGGTCCTGAAGAAGGACGCGAAGACCAAGCGGCCGCTGCGCGGCGCGGTCTTCGAGGTCTGGAAGGAGACCAACGGCATCCGGGGCCTCCAGACCCGGGGCATCAACGCGGACCGTCTGGCCAAGCCCGGCTGCGCCACCGACCGGACCGGCGCCTGCGACTTCACCGGGCTGGAGGAGGGCTCCTACTACCTGCTGGAGACCGACGTGCCCGAGGGCTACGTCCTGCCGCGCGACCGGGTGACCGGACCGCTGGTGCTGGACGGGCGGACCCCGGGCGGGCGGCTCGTGGTCACCGTCCAGAACAAGCGCGACGAGCACGGCAAGGGCAAGGACGGCAAGGACGGCAGGGGCGAGGGCCGCAAGCAGGACCACGGCCCGCGCCACTGATCCGCGGCCCGCGCGGCTGATCCAGGGCCCGCGCTGCCGATCGGCGGCCCCGCCCGGGTGCGCCGGTGGAGTGACCCCCTCACCCCGCCGGCGCACCCGCGGGGCGCATCCCCTCCCCGTCGGGTTGGCTGGGCCCCGGCGGCCCGGCCGGCGGGCCCGAGGAGGCCCGTATGACCGCAGGCGAACCGTCAGGCGCGATAGACACGGCGGCCGTGGCCCCACGGCCGGCCGGCCGCGCCGCCCACCGGACCGCGGCGCCGCCCGGGGGGATCCGGCGCCGCCGGACCCGGGCGGCCGCCGTTCCGGCCGCGCTGCTCGCCCTCGCGGCCTGCGCGGCGCTGGCACCCCCGGCCGCCGCGGCGCCGGCCCGTACCGCTCCGGCCGGCGCGGCCCCGCAGGCGCCCTGCACCGCCGGGACCGGGCCCTACCAGCGCGAGCTGGAGGCCCACCTGGGCCGCCCCGCCGACGGGGTGCAGTCCGCGGCCGACTGCGCGGCCGTCCGGGCGTTCCAGCAGGCCAACGGCGTCCGGCCCGCCGACGGTTACCCGGGCCTGGCCACGTACCGCACGATGACCGCCGTCGCGGCCCGGACCGACCCCAACGCCGCCGGCGACTGCCCGGTCCGTACGTACCGGGTGACCTGCGTCGACATGGAGCGCCAACTGCTCTGGGTCCAGCGGGGCGACCGGATCGTCTTCGCCCCCGTGCCCATCCGCACCGGCCGCGACGACCAGGAGACCCGGCCCGGATGGCACGAGGTGTACTGGCGCAGCATCGACCACAAGTCCACGCTCTACGACGACGCCCCCATGCCCTACGCCCAGTTCTTCGACGGCGGCCAGGCCCTGCACGGCCGCCCCGGCGACCTGTACGCCCACGGCGGTTCGGCCGGCTGCGTCAACCTCTCCGTCCCCGACGCGGAGCGCCTGTGGAACCTGCTCGCCGAGGGCGACGCGGTCTACGTCTGGGGCACCAAGCCCGGCACCGAGGACTGACCGCCGCGGCCGCGCCGCCGCCCCGTACCAAGCCGGGTCGCTTCCGGCACTTGGGACGGAACGGTGACACGACCGTGCCTTTTCGTGATTACCCCATGTGATTACCTGTCGACAAGCGCGCGACTGCCCGCGCGCGGGGGACATGGGGAGAACACGAGTGAACCTGCAGCCGATACGCGGCCGCGCCCGCACCGGCCTGCCGGCCCTTCTGCTGGGGGCGGCCCTGCTGTTCACCACCGCGTGCAGCGGCGGCGCCGGGGGCGCCGGCGGGAGCGGTGACGACAACGGCGGTGGCGGAGCGAAGACGGGCAACGAGGCGTCCAAGGCCGTGGTGACCGTCAAGCCGGACGACGGGGCCAAGGAGGTCGCCACCAGCGGCGTCCTGAAGATAACCAGCGCGGGCGGAAAGCTCGCCACGGTGACGGTCGCCGACACCAAGGGCAACGCGGTGGACGGCAAGATGGGCGCGGACGGCGCGAGCTGGGAGCCGAACCGCCACCTGGCCTCCGCGACCGAGTACAAGGTGCACGTCGTCGCGAAGGACGAGGCGGGCCGCGAGTCCGCCAAGGACACCACCTTCACCACCCTGACCCCCGCGAACACCTTCATCGGCCAGTACACGCCCGAGGACGGCTCGACCGTCGGCGTGGGCATGCCGGTGTCGATCAACTTCTCCCGCGGCATCACCAACCCCGAGGCCGTCGAGAAGGCGGTCACCGTCACGGCCGAGCCCTCCGTGCCGATCGAGGGCCACTGGTTCGGCAACGACCGCCTCGACTTCCGCCCCGAGAAGTACTGGGCCGCCGGCACCACGGTCACGGTGAAGCTCGCCCTCGACGGAGTCGAAGGCCGCCCGGGCGTCTACGGCAAGCAGACCCGTACGGTCACCTTCAAGGTCGGCCGTTCGCAGGTCTCCACGGTCGACGCGAGCGCGCACACCATGGAGGTCGTCCGCGACGGCCAGGTCCTCAAGAACGTCCCGATCACCGCGGGCGCCCCGTCGACCACCACGTACAACGGGCAGATGGTGATCAGCGAGAAGTACAAGGTGACCCGGATGAACGGCGCCACCGTCGGCTTCGGCGGCGAGTACGACATCTCCGACGTCCCCCACGCGATGCGGCTGTCGAACTCGGGCACCTTCGTGCACGGCAACTACTGGGCGTCGGCGGGCACCTTCGGCTCGGAGAACGTCAGCCACGGCTGCGTCGGCCTCAAGGACGTCCGCGGCGCCGGGGACGGCAACCAGCCCGCCGCCTGGTTCTTCAACGAGTCCCTGATCGGCGACGTGGTCGTCGTGAAGAACTCCAAGGACAAGCAGATCGCCCCGGACAACGGCCTCAACGGCTGGAACATGGACTGGGCGGAGTGGATCAAGTAGGACCCCGCACGGCGCGCGGTGCGCGCCCCGGGTGACCCCGGACGGCCCGGTGCTGTGACCCACGGCACCGGGCCGCTTCCCGTTAACCGCCGCTAACCTGACCCGTATGACCCTCTCTCTCGAAGTCTCCGAAGGCGTCGGCACCCTCCGCCTGGACCGGCCGCCCATGAACGCCCTGGACATCGCCACCCAGGACCGGCTGCGCGAGCTCGCGGCGGAGGCCACCGACCGCGCCGACGTCCGTGCGGTCATCCTCTACGGCGGCGAGAAGGTGTTCGCGGCCGGCGCGGACATCAAGGAGATGCAGACGATGGACCACGCGGCGATGGTCGCCCGGTCCCGCGGGCTGCAGGACGCCTTCACCGCGGTGGCCCGCATCCCCAAGCCGGTCGTCGCGGCCGTCACCGGCTACGCGCTGGGCGGCGGTTGCGAGCTCGCGCTCTGCGCCGACTACCGGATCGCCGCCGACAACGCCAAGCTCGGCCAGCCCGAGATCCTGCTCGGCCTGATCCCCGGCGCCGGCGGCACCCAGCGTCTGTCCCGGCTCGTCGGCCCGTCGAAGGCCAAAGACCTGATCTTCACCGGCCGGATGGTCAAGGCCGAGGAAGCGCTGTCCCTGGGCCTGGTCGACCGGGTCGTCCCCGCCGCCGAGGTCTACGCGCAGGCGCACGCATGGGCGGCCAAGCTGGCGCAGGGTCCGGCCCTCGCGCTGCGCGCCGCCAAGGAGTGCGTGGACGCGGGTCTGGAGGCCGACATCGACACCGGCCTCACCATCGAACGCACCTGGTTCGCGGGCCTGTTCGCCACCGAGGACCGCGAGCGCGGCATGCGCAGCTTCGTCGAGGAGGGCCCCGGAAAGGCGAAGTTCGTCTGAGGCGGACGGCCCGGTCCTCCTTGTGGGTGGATTAGCCAGGCCTTAAGGCAGCCTTAAGGGAAATGGGTGATCCACTCCCTGTGATCACTCCTGTGTGCTGCGTCATCACAGGTCAGAGTGGGTGCCGAAAGGCTCCGCTTGCCAAATGCATATGACAGGACGCCCCTTCGGAATCCACTATTCCGGGGGGTGTATTCCTGTGGAACGGCCCGTGGGGGAAGGCCGGCCGTCCATCATGGGTGCATGGCGGGCCTGGAGGGTGTGGAACAGCCGCGGCAGCGCGGCAGCGCTTCGGTCGTGCGGCTCACGGCGGCGCTTGAGGATGAACTGAGCCTCAAGGTGATGGAGTTGCGCGGGAACCCGGCGGAGGCGGAAGTGACGCTGCCGTCGATGCCGGAGTCCGCGGGCGAGGCCCGCCGGCTGACCCAGTGCGTGGTCGTCCGGATGTGGGGCCTCTCGCCGCAGATCGCCGAGCACGCCGTCCTGCTGGTCTCGGAGCTCGTCGGCAACGCGGTCCGGCACACCGGGGCGCGCTCCTTCGGCCTGCGCATGGTGCGGCGGCGCGGCTGGATCCGGGTGGAGGTGCGCGACCCCTCGCGCGGGCTGCCGTGTCTGATGCCGGTGCACGAGCTGGACACCACCGGCCGCGGACTCTTCCTCGTCGACAAGCTCTCCGACCGCTGGGGCGCCGACCTGATGCCCCGCGGGAAGATCACCTGGTTCGAGATGCGGGTGGCCGACCGCTAGGACCGCGAGCTGCTTCCCCGCGCCCCGCTTCCCCGCGAGCCGAGGCCCCGGAAACGCCCGAAGCCCCCGGTCCGCCATGGTGGGCGTGGGGGGCTTCATGGGTGCGCCGAGGATCGAAGGGGGTGTGATCCTCGGCGTCAGGACTTCGCTCGGGTCAACGGGAAGCCGTGATTCCGACTATGGCAGACGAGCGCGCAAACGCCAAAAGTCCCTACTCGGACATAAGTGTGCAAATAGTAAGAGTTTCTAGCTAAATCCTAGGTGAGGTGGGCCACTCACCTCGTAATGTGTGAATAAATATCGACCGCTGTGCGTGAATCGTTGATCGAATAGCGGACGGGGTCCCCCTGGGGCCCGGTCGGGTGAACGTCCCGAATTGGGTCAATCATTACCTTCCGGGTCATCCACCCCTTAAATGGGCAAGTGCTCTCACTTCCAGGCCGCCGCGCGGCCCTGCGCGCGGCCGGCCTCGGGGCGGTCGGAGCCGCGGTGGCCGGACTCGCCACCGCGTGCGGATCGGACCGCCCCGCCGCCGCGCCCGCCACCCCGACCCCGCCCCCGGGACCCGCCAAGCCCGCCCGGCCGGCCGGCGCCGCCGCCGCCCCGCGCAGGTTCGCGGGCTCGCCCGTCGAGATCGGCCACGGCCCCCGGGACCGTCCCCGGGTCGCCCTCACCTTCCACGGCAACGGGGACCCGGCCACCGGCCGGGCGGTGCTGGCCGAGGCGGAACGCGCCGGCGCGCGGGTCACCGTACTGGCGATCGGCAGCTGGCTCGACGCCCACCCGGACATGGCCCGCCGGATCCTGGACGGAGGTCACGAGCTCGGCAACCACACCCAGCGCCACCTGGCGATCAACGACATGGCCGAGGCCGAGGCGTACGCCGAGATCACCGGCTGCGCCCAGCGCCTCAAGCGGCTCACCGGCTCGATCGGCACCTGGTTCCGTCCCTCCCAGACCCAGTACGCCACCCCGCTCGTCCAGAAGCTCGCCCAGCGGGCCGGCTACCCCCACGTCCTCTCGTACGACGTGGACTCCCTCGACTTCACCTCGCCCGGCGCCGCGGCCGTCATCCGCAACGTCACCGGGACGATCCACGCCGGATCGGTGGTGAGCCTGCACTTCGGCTACGCGGACACGGTCGCCGCGATGCCGCCCCTCCTCGAAGAACTCGCGCGCCGCACCCTGCGCGCGGTGACCACCACGGAGCTGCTGACCCCATGACCACCATCCGCCTTCCCCGGAAGGCCACCGTGCTGCTGGCCGGTCTGGTCCTCGCCGCCCTCGCCGGCTGCGGATCCGCCGAGAAGGAGCCCGCCGGGACCCTCGGTTCCAAGGGCCCGGCCAAGCCCGTCAAGGCAGTGCCGGCCGCCCCGCCGGGCCTGCCCGGCATGCCCCCGCTCCTCGACCCCAACGACGTCTACGCGGCGGACCGGCCGAACAAGCTCTCCCCGGTGGTCAAGGACTTCCCGTCCCGGGTCTACGTGCCGAACACCAACTCCAACACGGTGTCCGTCATCGACCCCGCGACCTACCAGGTCATCGACACCATCCCGGTCGGGGTCCAGCCGCAGCACGTGGTGCCGTCCTGGGACATGAAGACCCTCTGGGTCAACAACAACCGCGGTCACACGCTCACCCCGATCAACCCCGCCACGGGCGAGGCCGGAAAGCCGGTCGAGGTGCACGACCCGTACAACCTCTACTTCACGCCGAACGGCAAGTACGCGATCGTCATGGCCTCGCTGGACAAGGAGCTGGTGTTCCGCGATCCGCACACGATGGACCGCGTGAAAACCGTCCCGGTGTCCTGTTTCGGCGTCAATCACGCGGACTTCTCCGCGGACGGCCGCTACTTCATCGTGAGTTGCGAGTTCTCCGGTGAACTCCTCAAGGTCGACACGGAGAAGATGGAGGTCATCGCCCAGCAGAAACTGCCGTTCGAGGGCGCCATGCCGCAGGACGTCAAGGTCTCCCCGGACGGGAAGACCTTCTACGTCGCGGACATGATGGCGCACGGCGTGTGGGTGCTCAGCGGCGACAAGTTCGAGACGCCGAAGCTGCTCCCGACCGGGAAGGGCTGCCACGGCCTGTACATCAGCCGCGACTCCAAGGAGATGTACATCCCCAACCGCGGCGAGGGGACCGTCTCGGTCTTCGACTTCCCGCAGAACAAGCTGACCAAGAAGTGGGAGCTCCCCGACGGCGGCAGTCCCGACATGGGCGGCGTCTCAGCCGACGGCAAGGTGCTGTGGCTGTCGGGCCGCTACAACTCCGAGGTCTACGCGATCGACACCGTCACCGGCAAGCAGCTCGCCCGCATCCCGGTGGGCGGCGGCCCGCACGGCCTCGCCGTCTACCCGCAGCCCGGCCGCTACTCGCTCGGCCACACCGGCATCTTCCGCTAGCCGGACACGGCGGTGCCCCGGGAGCTCGCACAGCTCCCGGGACACCGCCGCCCACCCGTCCGCCGACGGGCGCCGTCGCGCCTACCAGGCGACCGGCAGCCGCTCGGGCAGCCGCTTGATGAAGCCCGTGCGCCAGACCAGGTTCTCCGCCGGGACTGCGAGGCGCAGCCCGGGCAGCCGCTCGACCAGCACCTCCAGGGCGATCTCGGCGTGCGCCCGGCCCAGCGCGGAGGCCGGGCAGAAGTGCCGGCCGGCGCCGAACGCGAGGTTCGGGTTCGGGCCCTTGCGCTCCAGGTCCAGCACGTCCGGGTCCTCGAAGGCCTCCGGGTCGAAGTTGGCGCCCTCCAGCAGGACGAGCACCAGCTCGCCCTCCTTCACCAGGACGTCCCCGACCCGTACGTCGGCCGTCGCGATGCGCGGCAGGCCGTCGCCGACCGACAGGTTCCACCGCAGCAGTTCGTCCACGGCCCCGCCCAGCCGCTCGGGGTGCGCGCGCAGGTAGCCGATCAGCTCGGGCCGCTGGAGCAGCGCGAGGACCGCGAGCACCAGGAAGGCGGAGGTGGACACCGCGCCCGCCCCGAAGAGCGAGACGGCGACGGTCGCGAACATCTCGTCGGTCAGGTGCGCCGACTCCGGGTCCGCCTCCCTCAGGTCGGCGAACCTGCCGAGGAGCCCCGTACGCTCCTCGGGCGGCAGCGCCAGCTGGACCTTCAGCTGTCCGGCGAAGTAGCCGACGTCCTTGTACCAGTTGAGGGCCGAGTCGGCGAACGGTTCGCGAGCGGTCATGAACGCGACGTCCAGCCCCGACATCAGCCGGCGCCAGTCCTCGAACGGGACCCCGAGGACCCTGGCGTGCAGCGCCGCCGAGAAGGGGTCGGCGAACCCCGCCCGGAGGTCGGCCGGGCCGCCCTCGGCGGCCAGCTGGTCGAGGAGCTCTCCGGCCGTGGCGCGCAGCCAGTCCTGGAGCCCCTTCTGGCGCGGGTTGAGGGCCTTCATCACGGCGTTGCGCAGGCCCGCGCTGTTGATGTTGCCCATGTTGTTGACGACCTCGGGCGGGATCGTCAGCGCGTACTGGCGCGGGACGCCGGCGTTGGCCGTGTCCTTGAGGCTGAAGCGCTCGTCCTCCAGCACCTGCTTGGCCAGCGCGTAGCTGCTCACCAGCCACGCATGGTCCCCGGTGAGCGTGCGGACCCTGGCGACCGGAGCCTTCTCGCGCAGCCAGGCGCACTCCTCCGGGAGCACGTCACCGCGCCGTGAGAGGGGGAAGTCGAGGAGCGGTTCGTGCTCCCGGCCCTCCCGGCCCTCAAGCTGCTCGACGCTCATCGACGTTCCTCTCGGTGGGTGCGGTGTGCCGCGGTGCCGTGGGCGGGGGAGGGGTGGGGTGCGGGGCGGGGCCCGTGGCCGCCGCGGCCTCGGGGCGCACGACGGCGTACGCCTGGTTGCGGGTCGCGCGCAGGCCCCCGCCGCGGGCGAAGAGGACGTCGGTCAGCGGCATCCTGACGTGGTAGGCGGCCACGGAGGACGGCACGTCGAGAATGCTCGGGGTGTCCACGAAGAACGGCAGCTCGGCCGCCATGTAATCGAAACAGACCTGCAACTGCGCGTCTGTCATCGATTCACCTTCCGGCAACTTGGAACCGACGAAGTGAAGGGCCATCTTCTCGCAGCCCTTGCGGAATTCGTCGTCGGTCTCCAGGAAATGCAGGACGCGTCGGTGCAGAAGTTGGTACACGGGGTTGGACTGGAACTCTGAAAGTGCCCTCACGCGGATTTCGGCTTGCGGAGGACCTGATTCCTCCACGCCTTTGAGGATCCGCCTCCGGACCGCCTTGATTTCCTTCGCGGCGCGCTTCTCCGCGTGTTCCCGGGTGTAGCCGAAGGCTGCGAACATCCGGTCCACGTGCAGGTCTGCGTAGACGAAGTCGACCTGCGCGAAGCGGGTCGTGGCCCACTGGGCAAGACTCGTGATGCGCTCGGAGCTGAAGTAGCTGTTTCCCGGACTCACTCCGATGAGCACATGGTCGCCGTCTTCCCAGATATGGCGGCAGGTGCGGGTGAAGGGCAGAACTTCGAATGATGCGTCAGCTGTGATCGTCACCTGTGTGATCGCCCTTGTTGCCGCTTGTCCCTGGGAGCCCTGCGCTCCCGGTGTGGCGGCAATACCCGTACGTTATGCCGTGGTGCCGGAGCGTGACAAGAGCGGGCCGGATTTCTTGGCTGGAATTCTCACTTCCGTATGACGGAAGAGTAATTTGGATATCTATCTGCCGCTCGAACGGGCCCCCGGGCGAGGACGCCTCCGGGAGGCGGCTACCCTGAGCCGGTCAACAAGCACGAAGAAGGGGTGGACCCAGTGGCCGACATCGAGAGCGCACGGGCGACGTTCGACAAGTTCGACGTGAACGGTGACGGATTCGTCACGGCCGACGAGTACAGCGCGGCCATGAAGGCGATGGGCGACGCCTACGTCACCGGCGCGGTCGCCGACGCCGTGCTCGCCTCCAAGGACGCGAACCGCGACGGCCTGCTGAGCTTCGACGAGTTCTGGGCCTCCCTGAACAAGTAGCCCGCCGCGCGCCCCCGCCCCGCCTGCCGGGGCCGGGGCGTCGTCAGTTCCCGGCCCCGTCAGTTCCCGGCCCCGTCGGTTCCCCGGGCGCCGTCGGGTTCCGCGACGGGGGAGCCCTCCATCTCCCCGACCTCGGCCAGGGCCTCCTCCAGCCAGGTCAGCCAGAACGTCTCCAGGGCGATCCCGCCGTGCAGGACGAGCCGGCGCAGCCGGTCGTCCACCGCGTCGCGCCCCGGCGGGAAGTCCTTCTCCTCGATGGCCCCGTACTGCTCCAACTGCCGCCGGTGCAGCTCCAGATGGCGCCGCAGCTCGGGGCCGAGCCCGTGCGGCCCGACGACCCCCGCCGCACGGATCCGCAGCAGCAGGGGGTCGCGCATCGGCTTCGGGTCCTGGCTCTCGCGGACCCACCGCGCCAGCTCCGCGCCGCCGGCGGGCAGGACCTCGTACTCCTTCTTCTGCCCCCGTACGGGCACCTCGCTGGGCAGCTCCCGGATCAGCCCGGACTCCTCCAGGCGGCCCAGCTCGCGGTAGATCTGCTGGTGCGTCGCCGACCAGAAGTACCCGATCGACTTGTCGAACCGCCGCGTCAGCTCCAGCCCGGACGAGGGCTTCTCGAGCAGGGCGGTGAGGATGGCGTGCGGCAGCGACATGGCGCCATCCTAGGGAGCGCGCCGGCCCCCGCACGCCCGCCCTCCGGGGACCGTCCGCCGACGCCCGGCTACGCCCGGCCCGTCACCGGCCAGCCGGCCAGCGCCTCCGGGACCCGCGGGCCGGGGGAGCGGGCGCCGAGCAGGCCGTGCGCGCGCAGGAACGCCGTCACCGCCGGCGACCAGGCCTGGCGCAGGCCCGCCGACGCCAGCAGCTCCGGATCCGACAGGAGCACCGGGGCCGGGCCCGTGCGGATGCCCGCCGGGGTCAGGACCGCCGCGTCGTCGGCCCACCGGACCGCCAGCTCCACGTCGTGCGTGGCCATCACCACCGTGGTGCCCGCGTCCCGCAGCCCCGCCAGGACGTCCAGCAGCCGCTCCTGCCCGTCCGGGTCCAGCCCGGCCGTCGGCTCGTCCAGGATCAGGACGCGCGGAGCCATCGCCACCGCCCCCGCGATCGCCGCCCGCTTGCGCTGCCCGTACGAGAGCAGGTGCGTCGGACGGTCCCGCAGCGCCGTGATGTCCAGGGCCGCGAGCGCCGCGTCGACCCGGGCGCGGACCTCGGGCTCCGGCAGACCGAGGTTCATCGGACCGAACGACACGTCCTGCTCGACGGAGGCCGCGAACAGCTGGTCGTCCGGATCCTGCACCACCAGCTGGACCGAGGTCCGCAGCCGGGTCAGCCCGGCGCGGCCGTGCGCCACCTCCACCCCGTCCAGCAGCAGCGCGCCCGACGCCGGCCGCAGGCCCCCGCTCAACAGGCGCATCAGCGTGGTCTTGCCGCTGCCGTTGCGGCCCAGCAGCACCAGGGCGCGGCCCTCGGGGATCGCGAAGTCCACGCCGGACAGCACCTCGGGGCCGTCCTCGTACGCGTAGCCCGCGCCGGCCAGTTCCACCAGCGGCTTCACAGGTACAGCTCCTTCAGTACGAGGGTCACGGCGACCAGCGAGGCGAGCAGGGCGGCCGTCCCGGCCAGGAACCGCCGGGACAGCGCCGTCTGAGGCACCAGCACGCGCAGCGCGCCGTCGTAGCCGCGCCCGGCCAGGCCCGACTGGAGCCGGGCCGCGCGGTCGAAGGCCCGGACGAACGAGGTCGCGGCGAGCCCGGCCACCGACCGCCAGGCGGCCGCCCGCCCGGCGGTGCCGAGGCGGGCCGCCTGGGCCTGCCGGACGCGGGCCAGGGAGTCGAGGAGCAGGAAGCCGATCCGGTACATCACCAGCGCCACGTCCACGACCGGGGCCGGCACCCCGGCCCGGACCAGGCGCGGCAGCACGTCCGAGACCGGGGTGGTGAAGGCGAACAGCAGCACCCCGAGGGAGGCCGCCGAGGTCCGCAGCAGCAGTTCGCCCGCGTGCCGGGGGCCGTCGGGAGCCATCGCGACGAAGCCCGCCGGGCCGCCCACGGAGAACAGCAGCGGCAGCGCCCCCGTGAAGCAGAAGCCCAGCGGGATGCGGAACGCCCGCCACAGCTGCCGCCCCGCCACCCCGGCGGGACCCAGCAGCAGGGCGAGGGTCGCCGCGGCCACCAGCGGTCCGCCGGGCCACGGCGGCAGGCACACCGCCGTGACCGTCAGGCCGACTCCCAGTACCGCCTTCTCCAGCGGATGGCGGCGGCGCCAGCGGCTGCTGTGCGCCGCCGCGTCGATCGGCAGCACCGCCTACGACTGCACGGTGGCGTCGGGCGCCGCGGCGCCGGCGGCGCCCGCTGCGGCAGCGCCCTGGCGGCGCCCCTTGCGGACGCCGAAGTAGTACGCGAGCACGCCCGCGCCGAGCGCCGCCTGCAGGGCGAACAGCGCCGACTCGATCTCCCCGGACGGGGGCTCGTACAGGGGCGAGAACCAGGGCTCGTAGTCCGGCTTCAGCTCGGTGATGGCCGTCTCCGCCTGCGCGTCGGCGCCCGCGAACGGCTCCTCCTTGCCCTCGCCCAGCCCCAGCGCCAGCGGGAGCACGGCCAGCGCCGCGACCAGGAGCAGCAGCAGGGTGTTGATCTTCGCGTTCCGGCTCATCAGACCGTCGCCTCCTGCTTGGCCTTGCCGGACGTGAGCTTCGCGACGCCGAGCCGGACCAGGTCCGACTTGCTGGACTGCATCAGCAGCCGGACGACGAGCACGGTCAGCAGGCCCTCGCTCACCGCGAGCGGGATCTGGGTCAGCGCGAAGATCTCACCGAACTTCACGAGCGAGCCGGTGAACCCGGTGGCCTGGTCGGGGAAGGCCAGCGCCAGCTGGACCGAGGTCACGCAGTAGGTGACCAGGTCGGCGAAGAAGGCGCCGAAGAACACGGCCACCATCAGGGGGGCGCCGGTTCCGCGCAGCAGGCGGTAGACGGCGTACCCGGCCCACGGGCCGGCGATGGCCATCGAGAAGACGTTGGCGCCGAGGGTGGTGAGCCCGCCGTGCGCCAGCAGCAGCGCCTGGAACAGCAGGGTGATCGTCCCCAGCACCGCCATGATCGGCGGCCGGAAGAGGATCGCTCCGAGCCCCGTACCGGTGGGGTGGGAGCAGCTGCCCGTCACCGAGGGGATCTTCAGGGCGGACAGGACGAACGTGAACGCTCCGGCCGCACCGAGCAGCAGCGTGCTCTCCGGGTTGGCCTTGACCTCGCGGGTCAGGGCGCGGACACCGTGTACGACAAAGGGAGCGGACGCGGCGCCCCAGGCGACCGCGTGCAAGGGGGGCAGAAACCCCTCGGCTATATGCATGAGTAAGGAGACCTCTCCAGCACCTCGTGGATGGACGACGCGCCTCGGCCGGTCTCCTGGCTCACGGGTACTGATGCCCGGGCTCCGCCTTCCCGGGGCCGAGCGGTCTCCCGCGCGGGCCCAGTGGCTTCCCGCAGGAGTGGAGCCGGACTTCCCGATCACAGTGGCGAGGGCCGCACCGGTTTCGCACCGGTTTCCCGAACACCAAGGCCCGCTGACCCTAGTCGGCCGCGCGGACCGGTCACAACCCGCCCCTCGCGGGTGCGGTGCGGTGGCGCTCCGGACGGTGCCCGGACAAGGTGGGTGCGTGGCTGCCGACGAGGAGAACGCGACCCCGCCCGACTACTCGGGCCTGACCGCCGTCTACGTGAACTGCACGCTCAAACGCTCACCCGAGACCAGCAACACCGACGGCCTGATCGGCAGGAGCCGCGCGGTCATGGAGGCGGCCGGTGCCCGGACCTCGGTCATCCGCGCCGTCGACCACGACATCGCGACCGGCGTCTGGCCGGACATGACCGAACACGGCTGGGAGAGCGACCAGTGGCCGGTCCTCTACAGCCGGATCATGGACGCCGACATCCTCGTGCTGTGCGGGCCGATCTGGCTCGGCGACAACAGCTCCGTGATGAAGCGCGTCATCGAGCGGCTCTACGCCTGCTCGTCCCTGCTGAACGAGCAGGGGCAGTACGCGTACTACGGGCGCGTCGGCGGCGCGCTGATCACCGGCAACGAGGACGGCGTCAAGCACTGCGCCATGAACGTCCTCTACAGCCTCCAGCACCTGGGCTACGCGATCCCGCCGCAGGCCGACGCGGGCTGGATCGGCGAGGCCGGACCCGGCCCCTCCTACCTGGACCCGGGATCCGGCGGCCCCGAGAACGACTTCACCAACCGGAACACCGCCTTCATGTCCTGGAACCTGATGCACCTGGCCGCCCTGCTCAAGCGGGCGGGCGGAATGCCGGCGCACGGGAACCAGCGCTCCCTGTGGGACGCGGGCTGCCGGTTCGACTTCCCCAACCCCGAGCACCGCTGAGGAACGCGGCGGGGGGGGGGGGGGGGGGGGGGGCCCCCCCCCCCCCCCCCCCCCCCCCCCCCCGCCCAGGGGGTGACCCACGCCCCACCCACCCCCCCCCCCCCCCCCGGACCACCCCCCCCCCCCCCCCCCCGCCCGGGCGCCCCCCCCCCCCCCCCCCCCCCCCCCCGCCCCGGTCAGCACACGTTCGGGTGCGCGATGTCCAGGACCAGCCGCTCGGGCGAGTGCAGGACGCTGGTGGAGTAGGCGGGTGCGGTGTCGAAGGCGGCGCCGAAGGTCACGTACCCCTCGTAGTCGCCGGTCAGGGCGATGCCCTTGAGCTTGCTGAGGTAGATCTTCTGCAGGCGCGGACCCTGGTAGACGTTCTGCCCCGCGTCGTCGTGACCGGCGGCGGGGTTCAGGCGGACTTCCAGGAAGTACTTCCCGGCCAGCGGGACGGGCTTGCCCGAGCCGTCGTAGTACAGCTTCGGCACGGGCGTGACGGTGACCCCGGGGACGTACCCCTGGAGGTCGATGACGAGCCGGTCGTACGTGCAGTGACCGCCCCAGCGGGCGTTGACGACGAGTGGGGTCTGGGTGCGGGCGGCGGCCTGGGCGGCCGAGGCCGGTGCGGCGAGGGCTAGGCCGGCGGTGAGCAGCGCGCCGGTGGCCAGGGCCACGAGCTGCCGGCGGCGCCGTCGAAGGGACGGCAGGCGGTGAGACGGACGTGGACGCGGGTGGTTCGAGACGTCGTTCATGACGTCCCCCGATTCTCCGGAGACGGGGCTGTGCTGTCACCGCTAAGGACACCCGCGGGACGGCGACGGTTCCCGGGCCGGGGCCGCGGGCTCCTCCCGGCTCCGGGGCCGTCAGCCGGGCAGCAGCGCGTCGAGCTCCGCGTCGAGGTCGTAGTGCCGGTGCTCCAGGCCGCGCGGGACCAGCTGGGTCAGACGGCGGCACAGCCCGCGCACGTCCTTGGCGCGGGCGGAGAACACGCAGCTCTTCTCGCCGTTGCTGAAGGCCAGGAAGACCCGCGGTTCGGTGCCCTTCCAGCGCGGCCACACCTGTATGTCCCCCTCGCCGGTGGCGCAGGACTCCCCGTCGAGCAGCAGGTCGCGGGCGAACACCCAGCGCGCCAGGTGGGCGCCGCCGCCCTGGAGGTCCACGGCCACCTCGTACGGCCGGTCGGAGCGGTACGTGAAGGCCCCGTGCACCGGGAGGGACACCGGCGAGGCCTCCAGTCGGAGCGGAAGGACGCGCTGTTCGGTGGTGGCCATGGGGCGCCCCTCTCTGTCGGCACGGGGATTTCGCACCCCTTCGCAAACTAGCCCACGGCCCGCGCGCCGCCCCGTGCCGAAGGTCCCGTCCGTCAGGGCCGCTGGACCCGACTTCCCGGCGGGCACCGCCCGGGCCGCCGGAGCCCGCCGTACGGCCGCGCGGGCCCCCGGAGCCCGCCGCACACGAGGAGGCCCCGCCCCCCGGTGTCGGACCGGGGGACGGGGCCTCGTGGACTCGTGTGCTGTGCGCACTGGGGCGGGGTGCTGATCCCGGGATACGGAGGAAACTACTTCGGATGGACGCGGATCACTGTGTCCGGGCGGGGGTGGGTTACGAGCCCTGACGGGGATGAATTCATTCGCATTGCAGAGAATGAGCAGGCTCCGTGTGCGATTGTTCTCCGCCGTGACGGCCGGATCGGGGTGTCCTGGAACGGCGAATACACCGACATGTTTGCCGGGCTTCCCGAATTCCTGTCCTTGCTGGCCGTCTGGTCGGAGGTGAAGGGCTGGGTGGCGGTGCGAGTAGCCGCCCGCCCTGTATCCGAGGTCATCGCTCAGGCCGCCGGGGGCAGGACGGCTGTCGGCACGGGAGGGAGCCTCACGCGGTGGACGTCTTTCGGTGACCTGATCGTGATCGAAGAACCGCTTCTGAGTGGATTTCCCGAGGACGATCCTGTCGTGCACGTCCTGATCGGCGGCCGGGAAACTCCTGCCGCTCCGGGGGCCAGCGAGTACGGTCCGTACGCGCGGGAAATGATCGTGGGTCAAGGATTCCCTGGAATTCCGCCCCGGTGGATCCTGTCCGAGTAGAAGAACGAGAAGCCCCGCTGAGAATTTCAGCGGGGCTTCTTGCTGTTACCTGTGGTGGGCGAAGTGATCGCGGGTCAGCACTCGATGACGTTGACCGCCAGGCCGCCGCGGGCCGTTTCCTTGTACTTGACCTTCATGTCCGCGCCCGTCTCCTTCATGGTCTTGATGACCTTGTCGAGCGAGACCTTGTGCGTGCCGTCGCCGCGCAGCCCCATCCTGGCCGCCGTGACCGCCTTGACCGCCGCCATGCCGTTGCGCTCGATGCACGGGATCTGGACCAGGCCGCCGACCGGGTCGCAGGTCAGGCCCAGGTTGTGCTCCATGCCGATCTCGGCCGCGTTCTCCACCTGCTCCGGGGTGCCGCCCAGGACCTCGGCCAGGGCGCCCGCCGCCATCGAGCAGGCCGAGCCGACCTCGCCCTGGCAGCCGACCTCGGCGCCGGAGATCGAGGCGTTCTCCTTGAACAGCATGCCGATCGCGCCCGCCGCGAGGAGGAAGCGGACCACGCCGTCCTCGTCCGCGCCCGGCACGAAGTTCATGTAGTAGTGCAGGACCGCGGGCAGGACGCCGGCCGCGCCGTTGGTCGGGGCCGTCACGACCCGGCCGCCCGCCGCGTTCTCCTCGTTGACGGCCATCGCGTAGATCGTCGCCCACTCGCTGCGGTGCAGCATCGGGTCGCCCTCGGTGCGCAGCTGGCGCGCGGTGGAGGCGGCGCGGCGCTTGACGCGCAGGCCGCCCGGGAGGATGCCCTCGCGGGACATGCCGCGTGCGACGCAGGACTGCATCACGCGCCAGATCTCCAGGAGGCCCTCGCGGATCTCGTCCTCGGTGCGCCAGGCCTTCTCGTTCTCCAGCATCAGGGACGAGATCGACAGGCCGGTCTCGTTCGCCAGGCGGAGCATCTCGTCGCCCGAGCGGAACGGGTACTTCAGCACCGTGTCGTCGAGCTTGATCCGGTCCTCGCCGACCGCGTCCTCGTCCACGACGAAGCCGCCGCCGACCGAGTAGTACGTCTTCTCCAGCAGCGGGGTGCCGGCGGTGTCGTACGCGAAGAGGGTCATGCCGTTCGCGTGGTACGGCAGCGAGCGCCGGCGGTGCAGGATCAGCTGGTTCGGCTCGTCGAAGGCGATCTCGTGGGCATCGCCTATCTCCGCGCCGAGGAGGCGCAGCCGCCCCGACTGCCGGATCCGCTCGACCTCCGCGTCGGCCGTCTCCACGTTCACGGTGCGGGGGGAGTGCCCCTCCAGGCCCAGGAGCACCGCCTTGGGGGTGCCGTGACCGTGGCCGGTCGCGCCGAGCGAGCCGAACAGTTCGGCGCGCACGGACGCGGTCTGGGCGAGGACGCCGTCCTTCTTGAGCCGGGTCACGAACATGCGGGCCGCCCGCATGGGTCCGACCGTGTGGGAGGAGGACGGGCCGATGCCGATGGAGAAGAGGTCGAATACGGAGATGGCCACTGGCGGACTCCCTTGTCTGCTCGTGGGGTGGGAGGGGGCAGGAGAAGTGCGATTGGGCGGATTTTGTCCGGCAGACGAGCGTAACGCGTGCACATGAACGATTCGTCTGCCGGACCGGCACGAGGTGTGGCCGTCAGGCGCGGGCTTCCGGGCGCGCGGGCCGTCGGGCGGCTGTCGGGCGGCCGTCGGGCGTGGGCCGGCTCACGCCCCCGCCCCGGGCCGGGGCCGGCCCCGGCAGGCCCGCGCGGTGGGCCGCGACGCCCGCCCGCACGGCCCGGGCGCGGTCCCGGGCGGCGGGGGCGGGCGGCGGGGGCGGGGCGCCGAGGAAGAACACGGTTCACCGGGCCGGGGCGAACCGCCGGGCGAGGTTCCGCTCGCCCCGGCGGAAGGCGAAGGCCGGCGGGGCTCCGGTCATGAGAAGGGCCCGGTCCCGTGCGCGGGCCGGCGCAGGCCGGCACGGGCAGGACCGGGCCCTTCCGGATCACTCCCGGGCGCTCCTAGAGCGACGGGTACAGCGGGAACTTCGCGGCGAGCGCGGAGACGCGCGCCTTCAGGTCCTCGCTGTCGTACGCCGGCTTCAGCGCGGACGCGATGATCTCGGCGACCTCGGTGAAGGCCTCGGCGTCGAAGCCGCGCGTGGCCAGGGCCGGGGTGCCGATCCGCAGGCCCGAGGTGACCATGGGCGGCCGCGGGTCGTTCGGGATGGCGTTCCGGTTGACCGTGATGCCGATCTCGTGGAGCCGGTCCTCGGCCTGCTGGCCGTCCAGCTCGGAGTTGCGCAGGTCGACCAGGACCAGGTGGACGTCCGTACCGCCGGAGAGGACGGACACGCCGACCTCGGTGACGTCGGGCTGCACCAGGCGCTCGGCGATGATCTTCGCGCCCTCCAGGGTGCGGACCTGGCGCTCCTTGAAGCCCTCCGAGGCCGCGATCTTGAAGGAGACGGCCTTGGCCGCGATCACGTGCTCCAGCGGGCCGCCCTGCTGGCCCGGGAAGACCGCGGAGTTGATCTTCTTGGCCAGCTCCTGCGTCGACAGGATGACACCGCCGCGCGGACCGCCCAGGGTCTTGTGCGTGGTGGTGGTCACGACGTGGGCGTGCGGCACCGGGTTCGGGTGCAGACCCGCGGCCACCAGGCCCGCGAAGTGCGCCATGTCGACCATCAGGTACGCGCCGACCTCGTCCGCGATGCGGCGGAAGGCGGCGAAGTCCAGCTGGCGCGGGTAGGCGGACCAGCCCGCGACGATCAGCTGCGGCTTGGACTCCTTGGCGAGGCGCTCGACCTCGGCCATGTCGACCTGGCCGGTCTCGTCGACGTGGTACGGAACCACGTTGTAGAGCTTGCCGGAGAAGTTGATCTTCATGCCGTGGGTCAGGTGACCGCCGTGGGCCAGGTTCAGGCCCATGATCGTGTCGCCCGGCTTGATCAGCGCGAACATCGCGGCGGCGTTCGCCTGCGCACCGGAGTGCGGCTGGACGTTCGCGGCCTCGGCGCCGAACAGCGCCTTGATGCGGTCGATCGCGATCTGCTCGATCACGTCGACGTGCTCACAGCCGCCGTAGTAGCGGCGGCCCGGGTAGCCCTCGGCGTACTTGTTGGTCAGGACCGAGCCCTGGGCCTCCATGACGGCGACCGGAGCGAAGTTCTCCGACGCGATCATTTCCAGGGTCGACTGCTGGCGTACGAGCTCGGCGTCGACGGCTGCGGCGACGTCCGGGTCGAGCTCGTGGAGCGGGGTGTTCAGCACAGACATCAAGATCCCCTGGGGTGTCAGTTGTCGGAGTGGGTGAGCGCGGCGTACTCCTCGGCGGAGAGCAGGTCGCCCGGCTCCTCCGCGACGCGCACCTTGAACAGCCAGCCGCCCTCGAACGGGGCCGTGTTCACGAGCGCCGGGTCGTCCACGACGTCCTGGTTGAACTCGACGATCTCGCCGGAGACGGGGGAGTACAGGTCGCTGACCGACTTGGTCGACTCCAGCTCGCCACAGGTCTCGCCCGCGGTCACCGTGTCGCCCACCTCGGGAAGCTGGGCGTAGACGACGTCACCGAGCGCGTTGGCCGCGAACTCCGTGATGCCGACCGTCGAGACGCCGTCCTCGGCGACCGACAGCCACTCGTGCTCCTTGCTGTAACGCAGCTGCTGGGGGTTGCTCATGGCCTGATTCTCCTGGATGCGGGGGAGTGGGAACGAACAGCGGTCTCGGGTACTGAGACAGGACCGTACGGCTGCCCGTACGGCCGAGGTCTGAGGAAGGATTACTTCTGCCGCTTGTAGAACGGCAGGGCCACGACCTCGTACGGCTCATGCGTACCGCGAATGTCGACGCCGACGCCGGAGGTGCCGGGCGCGGCGTGCGCCGCGTCCACGTACGCCATCGCGATCGGCTTGCCCAGCGTCGGGGACGGGGCGCCCGAGGTCACCTCGCCGATGACCTCGCCGCCGGCGACGACCGGGAAACCGGCGCGCGGGACGCGGCGGCCCTCGGCGATCAGGCCGACCAGCTTGCGCGGCGGGTTCGAGGCGGCGCGCTCGGCGGCGGCCTCCAGCGCGGCGCGGCCGACGAAGTCCCCCTCCTTCTCGAACTTCACGACCCGGCCCAGACCCGCGTCGAACGGGGTGAGGGAGGTCGTCAGCTCGTGCCCGTACAGCGGCATGCCCGCCTCCAGGCGCAGCGTGTCGCGGCACGACAGGCCGGCCGGGACCAGGCCGACGCCCTCGCCGGCCTTGGTGAGGGCCTGCCACAGCTCCACGGCGTGCTCGGGGGAGACGAACAGCTCGAAGCCGTCCTCGCCGGTGTAGCCGGTACGGGCGATCAGCGCGGGCACGCCCGCGACGGTGCCCGGCAGGCCGGCGTAGTACTTCAGCCCGTCCAGGTCGGCGTCGGTCAGGGACTTCAGGATGCCGGGGGACTGCGGACCCTGGACGGCGAGCAGCGCGTACGCGTCGCGGTCGTCGCGGACCTCGGCGTCGAAGCCGGCGGCGCGCTCGGTGATCGCGTCCAGGACGACCTGGGCGTTGGAGGCGTTGGCGACGACCATGAACTCGGTCTCGCCGAGCCGATAGACGATCAGGTCGTCGAGGATCCCGCCGTCCGCCCGGCAGATGTGCGTGTAGCGGGCGCGGCCGACGCCGACGGTGGAGATGTTGCCGACCAGCGCGTAGTCGAGGACCTTGACGGCCTCCGGGCCGGTCAGGGTGATCTCGCCCATGTGGGACAGGTCGAAGAGACCGGCCTTCGTGCGTACGGCGTTGTGCTCGTCGCGCTCGCTCGCGTACCGCAGCGGCATGTCCCAGCCCGCGAAATCGGTCATGGTCGCACCGAGGGAACGGTGCAGCGCATCGAGGGCGGTCAGACGGGGGGCAGAGCTCATGGGTGTGACTCCCGGGTCCCAGGGCATCGACATGACATGACGAGGACGTTCCTCCCCATCTGTCATCGGAACCTGAGAGGTTCGCCGAGAGTTCCCCCGATCTTCCGATCCGGCGGGATTCGCGACTTGCACCTTGGGTGGAGCGCGCACCCCGGCCTCACGGGCGGCGGCACGGCTCGCTTTTCAGATCTGCCTCATCCACGCGGTACGGGGCCTGAGAGATTCAAGGGAGGTTCTTGCTCCTTCGGCGCCCGCGCACGGCCTTGCGGCGTGCCGGGACTCTCCCGCGCGGATTCAAGCGGCCGGTATGCAGTTGGTCCAGATGGCGCACATCATTGCACGCCGTGCGCGTGATCGGGCGGGCGGGCCCGAAAGACCGCGGCGTTCGCGGAGGTCCGGACCGGAACCGCCGGTCCCGGATTACCGTCTCTTTACACTCAGTGGGCAAGGGTCCTGGCGACCCGATTCGGGGGAGGCGATCACTGTGCGGAGATTCGGAGTAGTGGCGACGACGACGGGAACCGTGGACGCGGTGCCGGAGCAGCGTGGCCCGCGCGTCCGCCGGGCGGCCGACGCGGCCGGCCCCGGCGCCGTACGGGACCTGCGCGGTCCGGCGGTGCGCGGGCCCCAGCGGCTCGCCTTCGCCGCCGGGGACATCGTCGTCGTGTCCGGACTGCCCGGCGGCGGCAAGAGCACCCTGATCAAGCGGGCGGCCGCCGAGGGCGGGTCCGTCGACTCCCAGGACACCCGCGAGCGCTGGGAGCGCCGGATGCCCGGGTTCCTCCCGTACGGCGCCTACCGGCCGCTGGTCCGCGCCGCCCACTACTGGGGACTGTGGCGCGTCCTGCGCTCCGGCGCCTCGGTGGTCGTCCACGACTGCGGCACCCAGAGCTGGGTGCGCGGCCTGCTCGCGGCGGCCGCCCGCCGCCGGGGCCGCGAGCTGCACCTGCTGTTCCTGGACAGCAGCCCCGAGGAGGCCCTCTCCGGGCAGGCGGCCCGCGGGCGGCGCGTGTCGGCGTACGCCTTCTCCCGGCACCGGGGCGCGGTGGCGCGCCTGCTGCGCGACGCCGAGGCCGGCCGGCCGCCGGCGGGCTGCGCCTCGGCGACGCTGCTGGACCGCCGCTCGGCCGCAGCGGTGACGCGGATCGCGTTCCACGGCTGATCCGGCCGCGGGCGCCCGCCGCCCGGGACCGGGACAGCGGGACCCCGCGCGGCCCGGGCCCCGGCAGCGGATAGCCTTCGGCACCGGACGCGGTGGCACCACACGGAGGCAGGGGAACATGCAGGGCAGCGGCTGGCCGGAGAACGAACTGGAGCAGGTGCTCGGAGCGGCACTGGGGCAGCCCGACGCGGGGGCGCGGATCCTCGAGGTGCTCGGGCGCAGCCGGGTATGGGTGCCGCTGCCCGCCGGCGGGGCCCCCGACGCGGCGAGCCTGTCCCTGCCGACCATGGACATCGCCGGGGCGGCCTACGTCCCCGTCTACAGCTCCGAGGCGCAGTTCCGCTACTGCGCCGGTCCCGCCATGGACTTCGCCGTGGCCCCCGCCGTCGAGTTCGCCCGCGGCCTGCCCCCGCAGCTCGGCATCGCCGTGAACCCCGAGGGCGCCGTCGGCGTCCCCCTTCCCCCGCCCGCCGTCGCGGAACTGTGCCGCATCGGACGCAGCCCCCTCGACGGACCCGCGTCCGGCGGCCGCGTCCGGCTGTACGAGCCCGACTGGCAGGACGACCCGGTGGACTTCCTGGCCGCCGCCACGGAGGAGTTCCGGGCGACCGGGGCGGTCACCGCCGCGTACCGCTGCCTCGCCAGCGTCGAGGGCGGGGAGCCACAGCTGTTCATCGGTGTCCGGCTGGTGGGATGGGACCCCGGGACGCAGAACGCCCCGATGGAGGCCCTCGGCCGGGCCCTGACCCGCGTCCCGCCGCCGTGGCCGGTGCAGTTGATCCTCCTGGACGCCGCCGAGGACCCGGTCACGGACTGGATTCGTGAGCGCGTACGCCCCTTCTACCTTCCGTAGGGCCGCTTAAGGTGGTCACACCTGCGGCCGCACGCGCGGCCCGGGTACGCGTGGACGACGGGCGGACGAAGAAGGGGTACCGGGTGAGTGCGTCAGGCACGGCCGCGGCCGGGCAGGTCGAGCACATGCTGCGCCAGGTGACTCCCGGGCGCTATGAGAGCTACGAGTCACTGCTGCACGCCCTCTCCGAGGGCCGGCTGTGGATGCTGCTGTGGCAGGGGCAGCCGGGATCCCCGGACGCCCAGTACGGCGGCATGGAGGTGGAGGGCCTCGGCTACGCGCCGTGCGTGACCTCCCCGCAGGAGCTGGCCGCCAGCGGCTGGAACCGGGGCTACGAGGTCGTCACGGGCCGGGACATCGCCCGCGCCCTGTACCCGGACCGCTGGGGGCTGTGGCTCAACCCGCACGCCTCGGGCGGCGGGCTCGGCGTGCCCTGGGCGGACCTGCGCCGGATCGCCACGGGCCTGGACCGGATGCCGGCCGGCCCGCTGCGGCTGTCGGAGCCCGCCATCGAGCTCCCGCAGTTCTACGGGCTGCTGACCCGGCACGCCCACCGCACGCCCGCCGTGCGGTCGCTGCGCCGCGCCTGGGTGCAGCCCGCGCTGGGCTCGCCGTACCTCGCGGTCGGGCTCGACCTGTACGACGCCTCCGCGCCCGCGCTGGAATCCGTACGGGAGATGATGCGCCAGTCGGTGGGCGTGGTCCCCGAGGGCGTCCCGGTGTGCACCGTCGCGCTGGCCGACGAGCACGACCCGGTGGCGATGTGGCTGCGGGCGCAGACCCGGCCGTTCTACGACCGCGAGGGCCAGGGTCCGGCGTACTGAAACCGGGTGCGCCGACCGCACCCCGGGCCCGTCCCGAGAGATCCGCATACTGAGACATCCGTCTCGAAGGCCGCACCGGAGTCCGCCGGTGCGGTCTTTCGCATTTCCCGTCGAATCCGCCCAAGAAGGCTGCCCTAAGTGGCAGTTGGCCCGGATGTCCGTTCCGCGCCTAACGGGCGGTCTTTCACCGCTGAACAGCCCGCGCGGTTCGGATAACGGAAGGTGTAGGCGCAGATCACGGTTGCGCATCACATCCCCGGCAGGTCTGGCGGGCGGCTCAGACGCCGTTGAAGACTCCCCCCACCGAAGGCCGGTCAATCCAGCAAGCACCAGCTCTTCACGTGCACTTCAGGCGCATTTCGTGCCGATCGCACCATCAGCGACGCCGATAGAACCAAGCCGCCACAGCGGCGGGCATGGGCCGGCCACCGTCGGCCGAGAGGGGTCCCCACCACGATGACGGCACCACTGCACGACACCAGCGCGGCCGGGCCCGCGGCCGTGGCCGCCCCCGACGTCCCGCAGAAGGCGATCGAGGGGCGCTCTCCGTGGAAGATCGCGTGGATCCGCCTCAAGCGTGACAAGGTCGCCCTGGCCGGCGGTGTCGTCGTGCTCCTGCTGATCCTCGTCGCACTGTTCGCGCCGCTGATCGTCAAGCTCCTCGGGCACCCGCCGGAGGAGCTGCACGAGGACATGCTGGACCCGCTGCTCGGCCTGCCGGCCGGCGACTGGGGCGGCATGAGCGGGGACTTCCTGCTGGGCGTCGAGCCGGTCAACGGCCGCGACGTCTTCAGCCGGATCGTCTACGGCGCGCGGATCTCGCTGCTCGTGGCCTTCCTGTCCGCCTTCGTGGCGGTCGGGCTCGGCACCTTCTTCGGCATCATCGCGGGCTACTTCGGCGGCTGGGTCGACGCGGCCGTCAGCCGCGTCATGGACCTGCTGCTGGCCTTCCCGCAACTGCTGTTCATCATCGCGCTGATCTCCGTCATCCCCAGCAAGCTCTGGGGCTTCGAGGGCTCGGGCCTGCGCATCGCCGTGCTGGTGCTGGTCATCGGCTTCTTCGGCTGGCCGTACATCGGCCGCATCGTCCGCGGGCAGACCCTGTCGCTGCGCGAACGGGAGTACGTCGAAGCCGCGCGCAGCCTCGGCGCGGGCCGCATGTACATCCTCTTCCGCGAACTGCTTCCGAACCTGGTGGCGCCCATCACCGTCTACTCGACGCTGATGATCCCCACCAACGTGCTGACCGAGGCGGCCCTCAGCTTCCTCGGAGTCGGCGTCAAGCCGCCCACGCCGTCCTGGGGAGAGACCCTCTCCACGGCCGTGCGGACCTACGAGGACGATCCGCTCTTCATGATCTTCCCCGGTGTGGCGATCTTCATCACCGTGCTGGCCTTCAACCTCTTCGGCGACGGCGTCCGTGACGCCCTCGACCCGAAGGGCTCCCGCTAGCCACCGCAGGGCAAACCAGGAACCGGCTTCGAGCCGTACGTACACCGGAACTACAACGGAGGGTTGCGAGCATCGTGACTACCCATCGCACGTCGAAGCGCAGGCTTGCCACCGGCACGGCCGTCGTGCTCGCGGTCATGCTGACCGCGACCGCCTGTGGCGGCAACGACAAGACGACGGACGACAAGTCCGCCGGCGGCGCCGGCTTCAACGCGGGCATAGGCAAGATCGCCAACGCGTCGGACAAGAAGGGCGGCGAGCTCAAGTTCGTCGGCACCCAGGAAGCCGACTCGTGGGACCCGCAGCGCGGTTACTACGGCTTCATGTGGGACTTCTCCCGCTACTACGCCCGCCAGCTGGTCAGCTACAAGGCGGCGCCGGGCGAGCAGAGCACCGCGCTGGAGCCCGACCTCGCCACCGCGAAGGCCGAGATCAGCGACGGCGGCAAGACGTACAAGTACACCCTCAAGGACAACGTGACCTGGGAGGACGGCACGCCCGTCACCGCCCAGGACGTGAAGTACGGCATCGAGCGCACCTGGGCCCAGGACGTCATCTCCGGCGGCCCGGTCTACCTGATGCAGGTCCTCGACCCGAAGACCGAGTACCCGGGCCCGTACAAGGACACCGCTCCGGACAAGCTCGGCCTCAAGGCGATCGAGACCCCGGACGCGAAGACCATCATCTTCAAGCTCCCGCAGCCCAACGGCGACTTCGAGCAGATGCTGGCCATGCCGGCGGCGAGCCCGGTCAAGCAGGAGAAGGACACCGCGGCCAAGTACGGCCTGAAGCCCTTCTCGAACGGCCCGTACAAGATCGACTCGTACGAGCCCAACAAGAGCATGAAGCTCTCGCGCAACACGAACTGGAAGCCCGAGTCGGACACCATCCGCAAGGCGCTCCCGGACTCCATCTCGGTCACGTTCATGGCGAACGCGGACGACATGGACAAGCGCCTGATGAACGGCGAGTTCGACCTCGACCTCAACGCGACCGGCATAGGCCAGGCGGCCCGCGCCACCGCGCTGAAGGACCACAAGGGCAACCTGGACAACGGCCAGACCGGCTTCATCCGGTACGCCGTGTTCCCGCAGACCGTCGCCCCGTTCGACAACGTCGAGTGCCGCAAGGCCGTCATCTACGCGGCCGACAAGAAGTCCCTGCAGACCGCCCGCGGCGGCCCGCAGGCCGGTGGCGACATCGCCCCCAACATGCTGCCGCTGGGCGTCAAGGGCTCCGACGCCAAGTACGACCCGTACGAGGTCCTGAAGAACGACGGCAAGCCGAACGTCGAGAAGGCCAAGGCCGCCCTCGCCGCCTGCGGCAAGCCGGAAGGCTTCAAGACCACCATCGCGGTCCGCAACAACAAGCCGGTCGAGGTCGCCACGGCGGTCTCCCTGCAGAACGCCCTGAAGCAGGTCGGCATCGAGGCCGACGTCGACCAGTTCGACGGCGCCCAGACCTCCGGCATCATCGGTTCGCCGAAGGTCGTCAAGGAGAAGGGCTACGGCATCATCATCATGGGCTGGGGCGCCGACTTCCCGACCGGTCAGGGATTCTCCCAGCCGCTGGTCGACGGTCGCTTCATCCTGCAGAGCGGCAACAACAACTTCTCCGAGCTGAACGACCCGGCGGTCAACAAGCTGTTCGACGACGCCATCGCCGAGACCAACCCGGACAAGGCCGGCGACATCTACAAGCAGATGAACCAGAAGGTCTCCGAGGCCGCGGTCTACCTGCCCTTCGTCTACGACAAGACGATCACCTGGCGCAGCACCCGGCTGACGAACGCCTACACCTCCGACGCCTACAACGGCCGCTACGACTACGCGTCGCTCGGCGTCGTGAAGTAACCGTCCGTCAGTCCCGTTCCAGTGTTCCAGTGCCACACCCGCTAGGCACGAAGGGCAGGTGATGGCCGCGGTCGCGGCGCGGGGGCGCTCTCCAGAAGAGGGCGCCCCCGGGCAGCGGCCAGGCCGAGCGCAGTGCTTGCATATCTCATCCGGCGGTTCTTCGCCGTCATCGTCATGCTGTTGGTCATCACGCTGGTGACCTTCGGAATCTTCTTCCTCTTCCCGAAGATGATCGGGACGGATCCGGCGCTGTACTTCGTCGGCAAGCAGTCCGACCCCGCCGCCATCGAGGGCATCCGGCAGAAGATGGGTCTCGACGACCCGATCCTCGTCCAGTTCGGCAAGTTCGTCGTCGGGCTGGTGGCGGGTCGCACGTACGCCAACGGCTCCGACGTCACGCATTGCGCCGCGCCCTGCTTCGGATACTCCTTCAAGACCGAGCAGGAGGTCTGGCCGCTGCTGACCGACTGGCTGCCGGTCACCCTCTCGCTCGCCGCCGGCGCCGTCGTGCTCTGGGTCATCGGCGGTGTCGCCACCGGCGTCATCTCCGCCCTCAAGCGCGGTACGGTCCTGGACCGTTCGGCCATGGGCATCGCGCTGGCCGGCGTCTCCCTCCCCATCTACTTCACGGGCATGCTCGCCATCGCCCTCTTCTCCGACCAGCTCGGCTGGTTCGGGCGGCCCGAGGCCACGTTCGCCGACGATCCGGCCAAGTGGTTCAACGGCATGATCCTCCCGTGGGTCTCGCTCGCCTTCCTGTACGCGGCGATGTACGCCCGGCTCACCCGCGCGACGATGCTGGAGGTCCTCAACGAGGACTACATCCGCACCGCCCGCGCCAAGGGCCTGACGGAACCCGTCGTCATCGGCAAGCACGCGATGCGGTCGACGATGACGCCCATCCTGACCGTTCTCGGCCTGGACCTCGGAGCCCTGATGGGCGGCGCGGTGCTCACCGAGTACACGTTCTCGCTGCACGGCCTCGGCTACAGCGCGGTCCGCGCGATCAGCGAACACGACCTGCCGGTCATCCTGGGCATCACCCTGATCTCCGCCTTCTTCGTCGTCGCGGCGAACCTCATCGTTGACCTCATGTACGCGGTGATCGACCCCCGAGTGAGGCTGTCATGACCGATCTGACCAAGACCGGAGTCCTGAACCAGCCCGTCGGCGGGACGGCGCCCCCCACCGCGTTCCTGGAGGTCCGCGACCTCAAGGTGCACTTCCCGACCGAGGACGGCCTGGTCAAGTCGGTCGACGGGCTCTCCTTCACGCTGGAGAAGGGCAAGACCCTCGGCATCGTGGGCGAGTCCGGCTCCGGCAAGTCCGTCACCTCGCTCGGCATCATGGGCCTGCACCGCGTCGGCCAGTACGGCCGTCAGCGGGCCCGGATCTCCGGCGAGATCTGGCTGAACGGCAAGGAGCTGCTCACCGCCGAGGAGGACGAGGTGCGCAGGCTGCGCGGCCGGGAGATCGCGATGATCTTCCAGGACCCGCTGTCCGCGATGCACCCGTACTTCACCATCGGCAAGCAGATCGCCGAGGCGTACCGCGTCCACAACAAGGTCGACAAGAAGGCCGCCCGCAAGCGCGCCGTCGACCTCCTGGACCGCGTCGGCATCCCCGAGCCGCACAAGCGCGTCGACAGCTACCCGCACGAGTTCTCCGGCGGCATGCGCCAGCGCGCGATGATCGCGATGGCGCTGGTCAACAATCCCGAGCTGCTCATCGCGGACGAGCCGACGACCGCCCTGGACGTCACCGTCCAGGCCCAGATCCTCGACCTGATCCGGGACCTCCAGAAGGAGTTCGGCTCCGCGGTCATCATGATCACGCATGACCTGGGCGTGGTCGCCGAGATGGCCGACGAGCTCCTGGTGATGTACGGCGGCCGCTGCGTCGAACGGGGCACGGCCGAGAAGGTCTTCTACGAGCCCCGCCACCCCTACACCTGGGGCCTGCTGGGCTCGATGCCGCGCATCGACCGCGAGCAGACCGAGCGCCTCATCCCGGTCAAGGGCTCGCCGCCCAGCCTCATCAACATCCCGAGCGGCTGCGCCTTCAACCCGCGCTGCCCGTACGCCGACGTCCCCAAGGACAACGTGACGCGCACGGTCCGGCCCGAGCTCACGGAGGACGGCACCCGCCACTGGTCCGCCTGCCACATGTCGCACGAGCAGCGGACCCGGATCTGGACCGAAGAGATTGCGCCGAAGCTGTGACCGAGACCCCCGACATGAAGAAGACGGACACGGCCGTCATCCCCAAGCAGGCCACCGGTTCCCCCGAGGTGCTGCTCAAGGTCTCCGGCCTGACCAAGCACTTCCCCATCACCAAGGGGCTGCTGCGGCGCCAGGCCGGCGCCGTCAAGGCCGTCGACGGCATCGACTTCGACGTCCGGCGCGGTGAGACCCTCGGCATCGTCGGCGAGTCCGGCTGCGGCAAGTCCACCATGGGCCGGCTGATCACCCGGCTGCTGGAGCCCACGGGCGGCACCGTCGAGTTCGAGGGCAAGGACATCACGCACCTCGGCGTGGCGGGCATGCGGCCGCTGCGCCGCGACATCCAGATGATCTTCCAGGACCCGTACGGCTCGCTGAACCCCCGGCACACGGTGGGCACCATCGTCAGTGCGCCGTTCAAGCTCCAGAACGTCACGCCCGAGGGCGGGATCAAGCCCGAGGTGCAGCGGCTGCTGTCGCTGGTCGGCCTCAACCCCGAGCACTACAACCGCTACCCGCACGAGTTCTCGGGCGGCCAGCGCCAGCGCATCGGCATCGCGCGGGCCCTGGCGCTCAATCCGAAGCTGGTCGTCGCGGACGAGCCGGTCTCGGCGCTGGACGTGTCCATCCAGGCCCAGGTGGTCAACCTGCTGGACGACCTCCAGCAGGAGCTCGGCCTCACCTACGTGATCATCGCCCACGACCTCTCGGTCATCCGGCACGTGTCGGACCGCATCGCGGTGATGTACCTGGGCAAGATCGTCGAGCTGGCCGACAACAAGGCGCTGTACGGGGCCCCGATGCACCCCTACACCACGGCGCTCATGTCGGCGGTGCCCGTGCCGGACCCGCGCCGGCGCGGCGCGGCGAGCGGCCGCATCCTGCTCAAGGGCGACGTGCCCTCGCCGATCTCGCCGCCCAGCGGGTGCCGCTTCCACACGCGGTGCTGGAAGGCGACCCAGGTCTGCACCACGCAGGAGCCGCCGCTGCTGGAGCTCAAGACGGGACACCAGGTGGCCTGCCACCACCCGGAGAACGCCCCCGACCAGGTGCCGGGCGACCAGCCCCTGCCGGGCGCGGCCGACGCGGTGGTCACGGTTTCGGAGTAGCGGCCGAAAACACGCGCGGGGCCGGAGGACCTCCGGCCCCGCGCGCGTGTCCGGGGCCGCCTGCGGGCGCCGGCTCCGGGAGCCCCGGGTCCGCCCGGGCCGGGGCGTGCGGCGAGCCCGCCGCAGGCGACAATGTCCCGGTGCTCCACGATCTCTTCCCGCCCGGCGTCCAGCACGCGCTGGACCTCGCGGGCATCTTCGTCTTCGCCACGGCCGGCGCGCTCCTCGCCGTGCGCAAGAACTTCGACGTCTTCGGCATCGCCGTCCTCGCCCTGGTCACGGCCCTCGGCGGCGGCCTGTTCCGCGACCTCGTCATCGGAGCCGTCCCGCCCGCGGCCTTCGGCGAGCTCAGCTTCTTCGTCACGCCGCTGATCGCCGCCGCGCTCGTCTTCTTCCTGCACCCCGAGGTCCAGCGGATCAACCGGGCGATCAACGTCTTCGACGCCGCCGGCCTCGCGCTGTTCTGCGTGACGGGCACGACCAAGGCGTACGAGTACGGACTGGGCCTCACCGCGTCCGCCGCGCTCGGGCTGGCCACGGCCGTCGGCGGGGGAGTCCTGCGCGACGTGCTCGTCAACGAGGTGCCCTCGCTGCTGCGGGACCGCGAGATGTACGCCGTCCCGGCGATGGTCGGCGCCTCGATGGTCGCCGTCTTCATCGCGCTCGACACCCTGAACGGGCTCACCACGGGCCTGGCGATCGTCACCACCTTCGTGCTGCGGCTGCTCGCCATCCGGTACCACCTGCGGGCGCCGCTGGCGTGGAACCGCCGGTCCTCGGTGGCCGAAGAGCCGTAACAAACATAAGCTACCGCTTAGTAGATCTCCGGTGTACCGTCGTTTCCATGTCACACGCAGCTGCCCAGGCATCCATCGGCGACAGCGAGTTCGACCGCGACACCACCATCAGCGCCCGCGCGGGCGAGGCCGGGGTGTACGACGCGGAACTCTCCGCCGGCTGGACGATCATCACCGCCGTCAACGGCGGCTACCTGCTGGCCCTCGTCGGCCGGGCCCTGTCGGCGGCCCTGCCGCACCCGGACCCCTTCACGGTCTCGGCCCACTACCTGACCTCCTCCGTGCCCGGACCCGCCGTGATCCGCACCCAGGTCGTCCGGATCGGCCGCACCCTGTCCACGGGCCAGGCCTCGCTGTTCCAGTACGACGAGAACGGCGCCGAGGTCGAGCGCATCCGCGTCCTCGCCTCCTACGGCGACCTCTCCGCGCTCCCGGACGACGTGCGGACCACGGCGCGCCCGCCCGCCATGCCCGCGTACGAGGACTGCCTCGGCGCCGAGGCCGGCCCGGCGCCCATCCCCGGCAGTTCCGCGATCGTCGACCGGCTCCGGCTGCGGCTGGACCCGGCGACCGCCGGATGGGCCGTCGGCGCGCCCTCCGGCAAGGGCGAGATGCGGGCCTGGTTCGAGCTCGCCGACGGCCGCGACGCCGATCCGCTGTCGATGCTGCTCGCGGTGGACGCCCTCCCGCCCACCTCCTTCGACCTCGGCCTGATCGGCTGGACCCCGACCGTGGAACTCACCACCCACGTGCGCCGGCGCCCGGCTCCGGGTCCGCTGCGGGTCGCGATCACCACGCGCAACCTGGCCGGCGGCTTCCTGGAGGAGGACGCGGAGGTCTGGGACTCGGCGGACCACCTCGTGGCCCAGTCCCGCCAGCTGGCCCGCGCACCGCGCCAGGCCTGATCCGGTCCGCCCCAGCCCCGTTCCGGGCCCGCCCGGGGTCCCTGACCTCGGCCGGGCCCGTCGGCGCGTCCCGGCGCCGCGGCCGGCCGGACCCCCGCCCCGCCGTGCGACCGGGGCGGGGGTCCGGTCCGCGGGAGTCCCGCTGGAGTCCGGGGCACCGGGCGCCTCGTAGAATCGGGGGATCATGGCCTACCTCGACCACGCCGCCACCACCCCGATGCTGCCGGAGGCCGCCGCGGCGATGGCCGCGCAGTTCGCCGCCACGGGGAACGCCTCCTCCCTCCACGCCGCCGGCCGCCGGGCCCGCCGTACCGTCGAGGAGGCCCGCGAGGCCTTCGCCGAAGCGATCGGCGCCCGCCCGAGCGAGGTGGTCTTCACCGCGGGCGGGACCGAGGCGGACAACCTCGCCGTCAAGGGCCTCTACTGGGCCCGCCGCGACGCCGACCCCGCCCGGACCCGCGTCCTGGCCAGCCCCGTCGAGCACCACGCGGTCCTCGACGCCGTGCACTGGCTCGCCGAGCACGAGGGCGCACGGGTCGAGTACCTGCCCGTGGACCACCACGGGCGCGTCCACCCCGAGGCCTTCCGGGAGGCCGTCGAGCGCGACCCCGACGACGTGGCCCTGGCCACCGTGATGTGGGCCAACAACGAGATCGGCACCGTCATGCCGGTCCGCGAACTGGCCGACGTCGCCGCCGCGCACGGCATCCCGCTCCACTCCGACGCCGTCCAGGCCTTCGGCCAGCTCGACGTCCGCTTCGCCGACAGCGGCCTGGCCGCCCTGACCGTCAGCGGGCACAAGATCGGCGGCCCCTACGGGATCGGCGCCCTGCTGCTCGGCCGCGACCAGACCCCGGTCCCCGTCCTGCACGGCGGCGGCCAGGAACGGCACGTCCGCTCCGGCACCCTCGACGTCCCCGCCATCGCGGCCTTCGCCGTCGCCGCCGTCCTCGCCGCCGAACGGCGCGAGCGGTTCGCCGCCGAGGTCGGGGCCCTGCGCGACGAGCTCGTCGCCGCCGTCCTGGCGGCCGTCCCCGACGCCGTCCTCGGCGGCGACCCCGACGGCCGCCTCCCGGCGAACGCCCACTTCAGCTTCCCCGGCTGCGAGGGGGACTCCCTGCTGCTCCTGCTCGACGCCCAGGGCATCGAGTGCTCCACCGGCTCGGCCTGCACCGCCGGGGTCGCCCAGCCCAGCCACGTCCTGCTGGCCACCGGCACCGACCCGCAGCTGGCCCGCGGCACCCTGCGCTTCTCCCTGGGGCACACCTCCACCCGGGAGGACGTCGCCGCCGTCGCCGCGGCCATCGGCCCGGCGGTCGACCGGGCCCGCACGGCGGGCCTCAGCTAGCGGCGCGCAGGGCCTCGCCGACCAGGCGGACGTACCGGTCCCAGTCCCAGTGGGAGCCCGGGTCCGTGTGGTCGGCGCCCGGCACCTCGGAGTGGCCGACGATGTGGGTGCGGTCCGCCGGTATGCCGTAGCGCCGGCAGATGCCGGCCGCCAGCACGGCCGACGCCGCGTACATCGCGTCGGTGAAGTCCTGCGGGCGGTCCACGAAGCCCACGTGCTCGATGCCGACGCTCCGCTCGTTCATCGACCGGTTGCCCGCGTGGAAGGCGACGTCCAGCTCCCGCACCATCTGCTCGACATGGCCGTCCTGGCGCACTATGTAGTGCGCCGACGCCCTGTGCCACGGGTTCTTGAACGCGTCCACCGAGGACGCGAAGCCGCCCTGTGTGACGTGCACGACGATCCGGTCCACGCGGTAGTCGTCCGGCCGGTCCGCGAGCCGCCAGTTCGCCGGGGAGGCCGCCGTCCAGCCCGCGCCCGCGTGGTCGATCTCGCCGTCCTTGCGCGGCTTGGACACCCCCGGCATCAGCCACCAGGCGCGGCCCAGCTCGTCCCGGCCGACGACCGCCGCCGCGGCGACGACCCCGAGCCCGCCGAGCAGCACCGCCCTGCGGGTCCGCCGCGGTCCCCCCGCGGTCTTCCCGTCCTTCCCGCCCTCACCCATGTGATCCACCCCCCTGACCCCGACAACGCGCCGTGACCCCTTGCGGTTCCCCGTACCCTGGACGGTGCTATGACTGAGAACCTGCCGCGCACCGCCCGCCCCCTCCGCGTCCTGGCCGCCATGTCCGGCGGCGTGGACTCCGCCGTCGCCGCCGCCCGCGCGGTCGAAGCCGGGCACGACGTGACCGGCGTCCACCTCGCGCTCTCCGCGAACCCGCAGTCCTTCCGCACCGGAGCCCGCGGCTGCTGCACCATCGAGGACTCCCGCGACGCCCGCCGCGCCGCCGACGTCATCGGCATCCCGTTCTACGTCTGGGACCTCGCCGAACGCTTCCGCGAGGACGTCGTCGAGGACTTCATCTCCGAGTACGAGGCCGGGCGCACCCCCAACCCCTGCCTGCGCTGCAACGAGAAGATCAAGTTCGCCGCGCTGCTGGACAAGGCCCTCGCCCTCGGCTTCGACGCCGTCTGCACCGGCCACTACGCCACCGTCGTGCTGAACGAGGACGGCTCCCGCGAACTGCACCGCGCCTCCGACATGGCCAAGGACCAGTCGTACGTCCTCGGCGTGCTCGACGAGAAGCAGCTCGCCCACGCCCTCTTCCCGCTCGGTGACACCCTCACCACCAAGGAGGAGATCCGGGCCGAGGCCGAGGAGCGCGGCCTGGCCGTCGCGAAGAAGCCCGACAGCCACGACATCTGCTTCATCGCCGACGGCGACACCCAGGGCTTCCTCGCGGGCCGCCTCGGCAAGGCCGAGGGCGACATCGTCGACGAGACCGGTGAGAAGGTCGGCACCCACGAGGGCGCCTTCGGCTTCACCATCGGCCAGCGCAAGGGCCTGCGCATCGGGCACCCGGCCGCCGACGGCAAGCCGCGCTACGTCCTCGACATCTCCCCGGTGAACAACACCGTCACCGTCGGCCCCGTCGAGGCCCTGGACGTCACCGCCCTCACCGCGATCCGCCCGCGCTGGTGCGGCGCTGCGGCCGCCGCCCCCGGTACGTACACCGCGCAGCTGCGCGCCCACGGCGGCGAGACCGAGGTCTTCGCCGAGCTGGTGGACGGCGAGCTGCGCGTCTCCTTCACGGAGCCGGTCCGCGGCGTGGCCCCCGGCCAGGCGATCGTGCTCTACGACGGCACCCGCGTGGTCGGCTCGGCCACCATCGCGACGACCACGCGGGCCGCGGCCGCGTCCGTGTAGTTTCCGCCGGGTCAGACCACCGTCAGGACGATCTTGCCGGTGGTCCGGCCGCGCTCGCCGAGCTCGTGGGCCTGCGCGGCCTGCTCCAGCGGCAGGACCGCCTCGATCAGCGGCTTCAGCAGTCCCCGGTCCGCCAGGGCGGCGATCTCCTGGAGGCCCTTCAGGTCCGGCTCCACCAGGAGCCAGACGGCGTGCACGTCGTCCGCGCCGTCCGGGACGCCGTCCGGGCCCGGCAGGGTCACCAGGTGGCCACCGGCCTTGAGCACCTTCAGCGAGCGCCGCCCGTGGTCCCCGCCGACCGCGTCGATCACCACGTCCACGTCGGAGACGGCGTTCTCGAAGTCCGTGGTGCGGTAGTCGATCACCTCGTCCGCGCCCAGCTCGCGCAGCAGGTCGTGCTTGGCGGCGCTCGCGGTGCCGATCACGTACGCGCCCCGGGCCTTGGCGATCTGCACGGCCAGGTGGCCGACCCCGCCCGCCGCCGCGTGGACCAGTACGCGCTGTCCGGCGGTGACCCCGGCGGTGTCCACCAGGGCCTGCCAGGCGGTCAGCGCGGCCAGCGGCAGCGCCGCCGCCTGGACGTGGTCCAGCGCGGCCGGCTTGCGGGCGAAGTGCCGCGCGGGGGCGGTCACGTACTCGGCGTACGCGCCGGCCTGCTGCGGGAAGCGGGGCATGCCGTACACCTCGTCGCCCGCCCGGTACAGGGTCACGCCCGGGCCGACCGCCTCCACGGTGCCCGACACGTCCCAGCCGACCGCCGGCACGGGCCCCCAGGGGATCAGCCCGCCGCTCTCGCGGGTCTTCCAGTCGACCGGGTTGACCCCGGCGGCGTGGACCCGGACGAGGACCTCGCCCATGCCCGGCTCCGGACGCTCGGCCTGCGTCTCGACGAGGACCTCGGGTCCGCCCCACTTGCTGACGACGACGGCGCGCATGAATGTCTCCTCGGTGGTTTTCGTGGTGTTCGTGGTGTTCCGTACCGGTTTCCCCGGCCGATGACCTCAGCTTCGCGTGCCCGCGCCCCGCACGGTGCTGACCGTACGGCCACCATGTGACAGGATCTGGCCATGCACCGTATCGCCGTACTGGCCCTCGAAGGAGTCCCCCCGTTCGAGCTCGGGATGCCCTCCCGGGTCTTCGGCAACGCACAGGACGACGCCGGCGGGCCGCTCTACGAGGTCACCGTCTGCACCGCGGACGGCCTCCCCGTCGCCAGCGACGCGGGCTTCACGGTCGGGGTCTCGGCCGGACCGGAGGCGCTCGCCGCCGCCGACACCGTGATCATCCCGCCCACGCACGCCATGGACGACCTCGCCCACGGAGCCCCCCTGTCGCCCGCCCTGACCGCGGCCCTCGCCGCGATCCGCCCCGGCACCCGGCTGGTGTCCATCTGCACCGGCTCGTACGTCCTCGCCGCGGCCGGGCTGCTCGACGGCCGGCCCGCCACCACCCACTGGCTGCACGCCCCCGAGTTCCAGCGGGCCTTCCCGCGGGTCCGGCTCGACGAGGACGTCCTGTTCGTCGACGACGGCGACGTCCTCACCTCCGCCGGAGTGGCCGCGGGCGTCGACCTCTGCCTCTACCTCGTCCGCCAGGACCACGGCACCGCCGTCGCCAACCGCGCCGCCCGGCTGTGCGTCGTACCGCCGTGGCGCGACGGCGGGCAGGCCCAGTACATCGACCGGCCCGTCCCCGAGCCCACCGTCGCCACCACCACCGCGACCCGCGCGTGGGCCCTGGAACGGCTCGCCGAACCCGTCACGCTGGCGGAGCTCGCCGCCCACGCCCGGATGAGCCTGCGCACCTTCACCCGCCGGTTCCGCGACGAGGTCGGCATGACCCCCGTGCAATGGCTCACGCTCCAGCGCCTCGACATCGCCCGCCACCTGCTGGAGTCCAGCGACCTGCCCGTGGACCTCGTCGCGCACCGCGCGGGCTTCGGCTCCGCCAACTCCCTGCGCCAGCACATGCGCGCGGCCCTCGGCACCTCCCCGATCGCCTACCGCCGCACCTTCCAGCCGCACGACCCGGCCACCGCCGCCGCACCGGCATGACCCCGGAGGTCATGGACCCGCGGCCGGCCGGTCGGCAGGATCGGAACACCGGCCCGGAGCGCCGGACCGACCGACCGGCAGGGGAGAGCGCCATGACCGCGTACGCCATCGCCCACATCCGCCCGACGACGATGCACGAAGACGTCCTGCGCTACATCGAGGGCATCCAGGCCACCCTGGACCCCTACGGCGGCCGCTTCCTCGTCCACGGACGCGAGGTCGAGGTACTGGAAGGCCCCTTCCCCGGCACGGTCGTCATGATCGGCTTCCCCGGCCTGGACCGGGCCCGCGCCTGGTACGCCTCCGACGCCTATCAGGCGATCCTCCCGCTGCGCACCGACCACATCCCGGGCGAGGTCGTCCTCGTCGAGGGCGTCGCCCCGGACTACGACGCCGCGAAGACGGCCACCGCACTCCGTGCTTCCGCGGGCCTCTGACACGGCCGGGCGGGCCGCCGCCGCGCGGGCGCGCGTCACGGAGGCCCCGGGCCGGTCCACCTGAACGGCGGGCCCCGAGCGGGGTGCGAGCATGGGGGCCATGGCTACTCACCTGATCACCGGTGCCGGGTCCGGCATCGGCGCCGCCGTCGCGGCCCGCCTGCACGCCCGCGGCGACGACCTCGTCCTCCTCGCCCGGGACGCCGGCCGGGCCCGTCAGCTCACCGACCGTCACCCCGGGTCCACGGCCCTCGTCGGGGACCTCGCCGACCCCGACCGGCTCTCCTGGGCGTTCTCCAAGCAGGCGATCCCGGAACGGATCGACTCGCTGCTGCACATCGCCGGCATCGTCGACCTCGGCCCCGTCGGCGACCTGCGCCCCAAGACCTGGCACCAGCAGCTCAACGTGAACCTCATCGCCCCCGCCGAGGTCACCCGGCTGCTGCTGCCCACCCTGCGCGCCTCGCGCGCGGACGTCGTCTTCGTGAACTCCGGCGCCGGTCTGCGCGCCCACGCCGACTGGAGCGCGTACGCCGCCTCCAAGCACGGGCTGAAGGCCCTCGCCGACTCCCTGCGCGACGAGGAGAAGCCGAACGGCATCCGCGTCACCTCCGTCTACCCCGGCCGCACCGCCAGCCCCATGCAGGCCAAGGTGCACTCCCAGGAGGGCAAGGACTACGACCCCGCCGCGTGGATCGACCCCGAGTCCGTGGCCACGACCATCGTCATGGCCATCGACCTGCCCCGCGACGCCGAGGTCAACGACCTGACCGTCAGGCCCGGCCGATGAGCGCGGGCGCCACCGGCGTCGGCTCGCTGCCCGGCGGCGACGCCCGCGAGGCCGCCAGGACCGTCACCGGCTCCTTCGAGGACTTCCCGTACCTCGCCGAGCTGCCCGCCCGCGGCCCCGGCGCCGACATGATCGGCCGCTCCCTCGGACTGCTCGTCGACATGTACGCGCACGTCGAGCCGAGCGGCTGGCGGATCAGCGACCGGCCCGGCCGCGACAGCAGGCGCGCCCGGTCCTGGCTCGGCGAGGACCTGGACGCCCTGGAGGAGTTCACCCAGGGCTACGAGGGCCGGCTCAAGGTCCAGGCCGTCGGCCCGTGGACGCTCGCCTCGGCCCTGGAACTGCACGGCGGCGAAGCCGTCCTCCAGGACCCCGGTGCCTGTCGCGACCTGGCCGGATCGCTGGCCGAGGGCCTGCGCGACCACCTGGCCGACGTGCGCAGGCGGATCCCCGGAGCCCGGATCGTCCTCCAGCTCGACGAGCCCTCCCTGACCGCCGTGCTGCTCGGGCGGGTCCGCTCCGCGAGCGGTTACCGGACCTACCGCGCCGTCGACCGGCAGGTCGTCGAGGGGGCGCTGCGCGACCTCGTCGCCGTCCACGACGGCGAGGTCGTCGTGCACTCCTGCGCTCCCGAGGTCCCCTTCGCCCTGCTGCGCCGGGCGGGCGCCACGGGCGTGTCGTTCGATTTCTCCTTGCTCACCGAGCGCGAGGACGACGCCATCGGGGAGGCCGTCGAGGACGGGACGAAACTCTTCGCCGGAGTGGTGCCGGGCACCGACGGCCCGTTGTCGGACCCGGGCGGTAGCGTCATGGGTGTCAGGAAGCTCTGGCGCAGGCTGGGACTGGCCCCGGGGACTCTGGCCGAGTCCGTCGTGGTCACCCCGACGTGCGGTCTGGCGGGCGCGTCGCCCGCCTACGCCCGCGCGGCGCAGGCACATTGCGCCAGAGCGGCGAGGTCGCTCGCCGACAACCCTGAGTGACGGTCGGGACGGGCCCACGGGAGGACACGGCATGGCAGCCGAACAGCAGGACACGGCAGCACCGGCGGCGGCGGTGCGCGAGCAGCACGCGCTGCTGGCCGAGCAGATCGAGGAGCACCGCTTCCGGTACTACGTGAACGACCAGCCGGTCGTCAGCGACGCCGAGTTCGACACGCTGCTGCGCTCGCTGGAGGCGCTGGAGGAGGAGTACCCGGAGCTGCGCACGCCCGACTCGCCCACCCAGAAGGTGGCCGGGGCGTACGAGACGGACTTCGCCTCCGTCGTGCACCGCGAGCGCATGCTCTCCCTCGACAACGCCTTCGACGACGAGGAACTGGCCGCCTGGGCCGAGCGGGTGGCCCGCGACGTGAACACCGCGGACTACCACTACCTGTGCGAGCTCAAGGTGGACGGCCTCGCCGTCAACCTCACCTACGAGAACGGCCGGCTGACCCGCGCGGCCACCCGCGGCGACGGCCGCACCGGCGAGGACATCACCCCCAACGTCCGCACCATCGCCGACATCCCGGACCGTCTCCGGGGCGACCGGATCCCGGCGCTCGTCGAGATCCGCGGCGAGGTCTTCTTCCCGATGGAGAAGTTCGAGGAGCTCAACGCCCGGCTGGTCGAGACCGAGGGCAAGCCCTTCGCCAACCCGCGCAACGCGGCCGCCGGTTCGCTGCGCCAGAAGGACCCGAAGGTCACCGCGAGCCGCCCGCTGCACATGGTGGTGCACGGCATCGGCGCGCGCGAGGGCTTCGACATCACCTGCCAGTCGCAGGCGTACGCGCTGCTGCACGAGTGGGGCCTGCCGACCGCCCGGCACAACAAGGTGGTCTCCTCCCTCGCCGAAGTCCGCGAGTTCATCGCCCACTTCGGCGAGAACCGGCACTCGGTGGAGCACGAGATCGACGGCGTCGTCGTCAAGCTCGACGAGATCTCCCTCCAGGGCCGGCTCGGCTCCACGGCCCGCGCACCGCGCTGGGCGATCGCCTGGAAGTACGCCCCCGAAGAGGTCAACAGCAAGCTCATCGACATCAAGGTCGGCGTCGGCCGCACCGGCCGGGTGACGCCGTACGCGCAGGTGGAGCCGGTGACGGTGGCCGGTTCCGAGGTCGAGTTCGCCACCCTGCACAACCAGCAGGTCGTCAAGGCCAAGGGCGTCCTCATCGGGGACACCGTGGTGCTGCGGAAGGCCGGCGACGTCATCCCCGAGATCCTCGGACCGGTGGTGGACCTGCGCGACGGCAGCGAGCGCGAGTTCGTGATGCCGGCCGAGTGCCCCGAGTGCGGGACGGAGCTGCGGCCGATGAAGGAGGGGGACATCGACGTCCGGTGCCCCAACGCGCAGACCTGCCCCGCCCAGCTGCGCCAGCGGCTGTACTACCTCGCCGGCCGGCAGAGCCTGGACATCGAGAACTTCGGCATGGTGGCGGCCGCCGCGCTGACGGGTCCGCTGGAACCGGCCGAGCCCCCGCTGCTGGACGAGGGCGACCTCTTCGGCCTGACCATCGAGCAGCTGCTGCCCATCAAGGCGTACGTCCTGGACCAGGACAGCGGCCTGCCCAAGCGGGACCCGAAAACGGGCGAGGAGAAGATCGTCACGGTCTTCGCCAACCAGAAGGGCGAGCCGAAGAAGAACGCCCTGGCCATGCTGGAGCACATCGCGGCGGCCAAGGACCGGCCGCTGGCACGCTTCATCAACGGCCTGTCGATCCGGCACGTCGGCCCGGTGGCGGCGGAGGCCCTCGCCCGCGAGTTCCGTTCGATCGACCGCATCGAACAGGCCACCGAGGAGGAGCTGACCGCCACCGACGGCGTCGGCGCGATCATCGCCGCCTCCCTCAAGGAGTGGTTCGCCGTCGACTGGCACCAGGAGATCCTGCGCAAGTGGCGGGAGGCCGGTGTCCGCATGGAGGAGGAGGGCTCCGCCGAGGAGCAGGGCCCGCGCCCCCTCGAAGGGCTCACCGTCGTGGTCACGGGCACCCTGCAGCGCCACACCCGCGACGGTGCGAAGGACGCGCTGCAGAGCCGGGGAGCCAAGGTGACCGGATCGGTGTCGAAGAAGACCTCGTTCGTCGTCGTCGGCGACAACCCGGGCTCCAAGTACGACAAGGCCGTGCAGCTGAAGCTCGCCATCCTCGACGACGCCGGTTTCGACGTCCTGCTGGAGCAGGGCCCGGACGCGGCCCGCGAAGCCGCGCTCCCTCTGGACGGGGACGGCGAAGCGGAGTAATACCGCACAAGGGAACCCTTCCGGGCGGCCGGACCCGGGATTCGGATGCATGGCGTGCGGCCGTACGGGCGGGCGCACGCCAGGCGCGGCGGGCGGTGGCAATCGGCCGGTACCGGGCTTCGCAGGGCGGTGACCTGTCGGATCATCGGAGGGACGACCGGGAGGCCTGGTCCCAACTCACCCGTTCGGCGGATACCGTACTGATGACGATGGCTGGGTCGCATTCGGGCAACCGCCGCCGACCGCTGCCCCTGGGAGCCTCCCGCGTCCTACTGTTGAGGGGTGCGCCTGTCGTGCACGGCTGCGGGACGCGATGTCCGGCCGTGACGGCATGACATCGGCGCCACCGCGTGACATCGGCATCGCCGGCTGTGAGAGGGACGGGCATGAAACCCACCGAAAGCGCCGACCCGTCACCCGAATTCGGCGGGGAACGCCCTTCCCCGCGGGCGGGCCGGTTCGGTGTGCCGGGGACCAGGGCGCCGGAGACCCGACCGCCGGACACCCGGCCGCCGGACAACGGCGCGTGCGCGGGCGGACAGGGCCGCGGCATCCTGCCCTTCGTCGTCGTCGGCCTGTCCTTCGTCGTCCTCGCCGCCGGCATCGTCTCGGCGCTGACCAGCCGTCAGGCCCTTTTCCCCGGCGGCACGGTCGGCTGGACGCTGGCCCTGCTGACGGGGATCATCGTCGGCCACCTCGTCGCCCTCGGCCGCGACCGGTGGTGGGGCGGCACCGGTTCGGGCGCCGCCCTCACCCTCGGCGTCCTCCTCCTGTACGGCTGGGTGCCCGCCGGACTCGTCTCCCTCGCGGTGGTCTCCCTCGTCGGAGCCGCCCGCCGGCACCGCTGGCGCCAGGGCCTGCTGCACGGCGCCGTGGACATCCTCGGCATCGGCGCGGGCGCCCTCGTCCTCGGCGTGTTCGGCGAGCAGCCGTCCGTCGAGACCCCGTGGCAGCCCGGCACCTGGGACCTGGAAGCCGTGCCCGAGGTCGTCCTCGTCGCCGTCTCCTACCTCCTCGTCACCCGCCTCCTCCTGTGGCTCGCCCTGTCCCCGCGCGGCGGCGGCCTGCCCACCGTCGCCCGCACCGCCCTGCTGCGGCAGGCGTTAGTGGCGGTCGCGCTGCTCGGCATCGCCCCCCTGATCTGCGTCGTCGCCGTCACCCAGCCCGTCCTGCTGCCCCTGTTCGCCGTACCGCTGATCGCCCTCGACTCCACCCTGTGGATCGCCCGGGCCCGTGCCGAGGAGCAGCTGCGGGACCCGCTCACCGGGCTGCCGAACCGGCAGTGGCTGCTGGAGCGGGCCTGGACCGCCCTCGACGAGGCCGAACGCCACGGCACCCGGGCAGCGCTCGTACTGATCGACCTGGACCGCTTCCGCGCGGTCAACGACACCCTCGGCCACCTCGCCGGCGACCGGCTGCTCCTGCAGATCGCCGACCGGCTGCGGCAGGCCCTGCCCGAGGACGCCGAGGCGGCCCGGCTCGGCGGCGACGAGTTCGCCGTCCTGCTGCCCGTGGCCGACTCCACCACCAGCGCCCAGCGGATCGCCCGTCACCTGGTGGCCGAGCTCAGCTCCCCGCTCGATCTGGACGGCCTCACCCTCGTCCTGGAGGCCAGCGCCGGCCTCGCCGTCTTCCCCGACCACGCGCTGGACGCGGAGGGGCTGCTGCGGCGGGCGGACGTCGCGATGTACCAGGCCAAGCGCGACCGGACCGGCGTCGAGGTGTACGAGTCCAAGCGGGACAGCAACACCCCCGACCGGCTCGGCCTCCTCGGGGACCTGCGCAGGGCCCTGGACGCCGGGGAGGTGGAACTCCACTACCAGCCGAAGGTCCGCTTCGACGGCCAGGTCGCGGGGCTGGAGGCGCTGGTGCGCTGGGTCCACCCCGAACGCGGCCGGGTGTCCCCGGACGAGTTCATCGCGATCGCCGAGACCTCCGGCCTGATGCCGCACCTGACCGAGTACGTCCTGGAGACCGCGCTGGCCCAGGTGGCCCGCTGGCGGGCCCAGGGCCTCAAGGTCCCGGTCGCCGTCAACGTGTCCCCGCGGGACGTCCACACCCCGGGATTCGCCGGCGCGGTCGCCGCCCGGCTGGCCCGGCACGGGGTCCCCGCCAGCGGCCTCCAGCTGGAGATAACGGAACACGTCCTGCTGGAGGACCCCCAGCGGGCGGCCGACACCATGGCGGGGCTGACCGGCCACGGCGTGAAGATGTCGCTGGACGACTTCGGCACCGGGTACTCGTCGCTGGTCCACCTGCGGCGGCTGCCGGTCAGCGAGCTGAAGATCGACCGGTCGTTCGTGGGCCGGCTGGCGGTCGACGCGCAGGACGCCGAGATCGTGCGGTGCACGGTGGACCTGGCGCACTCGCTCGGCCTGCTGGTGGTGGCGGAGGGCGTCGAGGACGACGAGACCTGGGAGCGCCTGCGGGACCTGGGCTGCGACGCGGTGCAGGGCTGGCTGGTCGCGGCCGCGATGCCGCCGCAGGAGGCCACGGCCTGGCTGCTGGCCCGCGGAGAACGCGGCTGGCGCCGCCCGGCGGACATCTCGGCCGAACTGGCGGCCGCGGAGGCCGACGCGGGCTGACCCCGCGAGCGCGCGCGGGCGCGCCGCCGCTGCGGGGACCGGACGGCCCGCAGGGCTGTTCCCCTCCCGCCGGCGGGTGCGGCGCGGGTCCGGGCCGCGCCCGGAACGCCCCGCGCGGCGGACCCGCACGGGCTTCCCGCTCCGGCCCGCCGGAAACCGGTTTCACGCCTCAGGGGCCCGGCCCCATAGGATTGGGCCCGAAACCACACGCTCACCACCCCAGAGGATCGCTGCATGCCTGGCATCACGCGCGAGGAGGTCGCCCACCTCGCTCGGCTGGCACGTCTGGAGCTCAAGGCCGAAGAGCTGGACCACTTCGCCGGACAGCTCGACGACATCATCGGCGCGGTCGCCCGCGTTTCCGAGGTCGCCGACCAAGACGTTCCGCCGACCTCCCACCCGCTGCCGCTGACGAACGTCATGCGCGCGGACGAGGTCCGTCCTTCGCTCACCCCCGAGCAGGCGCTCTCCGGTGCTCCCGCCCAGGAGCAGCAGCGTTTCAAGGTGCCGCAGATCCTGGGGGAGGACTAACCACCATGACCGACATCATCCGGCTCACCGCCGCCCAGACCGCCGAGAAGATCGCCTCCGGCGAGCTCACGGCCGTCGAGGTCACCGAGGCCCACCTGGCCCGCATCGACGCGACCGACGAGAAGGTCCACGCCTTCCTGCACGTCGACCGCGAGGGCGCGCTCGCCCAGGCGCGCGCCGTCGACGCCAAGCGCGCCGCCGGCGAGAAGCTCGGCCCGCTGGCCGGCGTCCCGCTCGCCCTCAAGGACATCTTCACCACCGTCGGGGTCCCGACCACCGTCGGCTCGAAGATCCTCGAAGGGTGGATCCCGCCGTACGACGCCACCCTGACGCGCAAGCTGAAGGAGGCCGACGTCGTCATCCTCGGCAAGACCAACATGGACGAGTTCGCCATGGGGTCCTCCACCGAGAACAGCGCCTACGGCCCCACCGGCAACCCCTGGGACCTCACCCGGATCCCCGGCGGCTCCGGCGGCGGCTCCGCGGCCGCGCTGGCCGCCTTCCAGGCCCCGCTGGCCATCGGCACGGACACCGGCGGCTCCATCCGCCAGCCCGCCGCCGTCACCGGCACCGTCGGCGTGAAGCCCACGTACGGCGGTGTCTCCCGCTACGGCATGGTGGCCTTCTCCTCCTCCCTCGACCAGGGCGGCCCCTGCGCCCGTACGGTCCTGGACGCGGCCCTCCTCCACGAGGTCATCGCCGGCCACGACCCGATGGACTCCACCTCCATCGACGCCCCGGTCCCGCCGGTCGTCGAGGCGGCCCGCAACGGCTCCGTCGCCGGCATGCGCGTCGGCGTGGTCAAGCAGTTCGCCGGCGAGGGCTACCAGGCCGGCGTCGTCCAGCGCTTCAACGAGTCGGTGGAGCTCCTGCGCGAGCTCGGCGCCGAGATCGTCGAGCTGGACTGCCCGTCCTTCGACCTCGCGATGGCCGCGTACTACCTGATCGCGCCGTCCGAGTGCTCCTCCAACCTGGCCCGCTTCGACGCCATGCGCTACGGCCTGCGCGTCGGCGACGACGGCACCAAGTCCGCCGAGGACGTCACCGCCCTGACCCGCGAAGCCGGCTTCGGCGACGAGGTCAAGCGCCGCATCATCCTCGGTACGTACGCGCTCAGCTCCGGCTACTACGACGCGTACTACGGCTCCGCCCAGAAGGTCCGCACGCTCATCACCAAGGACTTCGAGAAGTCCTTCGAGCAGGTCGACGTCATCGTCTCCCCGACGACCCCGACCACCGCCTTCCCGATCGGCGAGCGCTCCGACGACCCCCTCGCCATGTACCTCGCGGACCTGTGCACCATCCCGACCAACCTGGCCGGCAACTCCGCCATGTCGCTCCCCTGCGGCCTGGCCCCGGAGGACGGTCTCCCGGTCGGGCTGCAAATCATCGCCCCGGCGATGAAGGACGACCGGCTCTACAAGGTCGGTGCGGCCGTCGAGGCCGCCTTCATCGCCCGCTGGGGTCACCCGCTGCTTGAGGAGGCACCGTCGCTGTGAGCACCAGTGCACTGTCCAAGGCCAAGGGCTTCAAGAAGTCCAAGACCGGCACCTACCTGTCGATCGGCACCACCGCCTTCGGCGCGCTCAGCGTGCTGAAGCAGGTGAAGAAGGCCCGCTCCGAGCACGACGTGCTCAAGCTCGTCGACGCCGCCGTGTCCGCCGCCGCCATCGTCACCGGCCTCGCGATCCTGTACCGCGAGCTGAAGCGACTGGGCGACGAAGACGTCCTGCTGGGCTGAGAGGGAAAGTTTCACCGTGACCACCTTCACCGAACTGCTGTCGTACGAGGACGCTCTCGCCTCGTTCGACCCCGTCATGGGCCTGGAGGTCCATGTCGAGCTCGGCACCAGGACCAAGATGTTCTGCGGCTGCTCGACCGAGCTGGGCGCCGAGCCCAACTCGCAGACCTGCCCGGTCTGTCTGGGCCTGCCCGGCGCCCTCCCGGTCGTCAACGAGATCGGCATCGAGTCCGCCATCAAGATCGGTCTCGCGCTGAACTGCGAGATCGCCGAGTGGTGCCGCTTCGCCCGGAAGAACTACTTCTACCCGGACATGCCGAAGAACTTCCAGACCTCCCAGTACGACGAGCCGATCGCCTTCAACGGCTTCCTCGACGTGCAGCTGGAGGACGGCGAGATCTTCCGCGTGGAGATCGAGCGCGCCCACATGGAGGAGGACACCGGCAAGTCGCTGCACGTCGGCGGCGCCACCGGACGCATCCACGGCGCGTCCCACTCGCTGCTGGACTACAACCGTGCCGGCATCCCCCTGATCGAGATCGTCACCAAGCCGATCGAGGGCGCCGGCGAGCGGGCCCCCGAGGTCGCCAAGGCGTACGTCGCCGAGCTGCGCGAGGTCATCAAGGCGCTCGGCGTCTCCGAGGCCCGCATGGACAAGGGCCAGATGCGCTGCGACGTGAACCTGTCGCTGCGCCCGACCCCCGAGTCCGAGTTCGGCACCCGCAGCGAGACGAAGAACGTCAACTCGCTGCGCTCCGTCGAGCGCGCGGCCCGCTACGAGATCCAGCGCCACGCGGCGGTGCTGACCTCGGGCGGCTCGATCGTGCAGGAGACCCGGCACTTCCACGAGGAGGACGGCTCGACGACGGCCGGCCGCATCAAGGACAACGCCGAGGACTACCGGTACTTCCCGGAGCCCGACCTGGTCCCCGTGGCCCCGGCCCGCACCTGGGTCGAGGAGCTGCGCGGCGGCCTGCCCGAGATGCCGCGCACGCGCCGCAACCGGCTCCGCGAGGAGTGGGGCGTCACCGAGCACGACATGCAGTCGATCCTCAACGCGGGCGCGGTGGACTCCATCGTCGCCACGACCGAGGCGGGTGCCGACTCGGCCGCCGCGCGCAAGTGGTGGATGGGCGAGCTGGCCCGCAACGCCAACGAGCAGGGCGTCGTCGTCGACGAGCTGCCGATCACCCCGGCGCAGGTCGCCCGGGTCGCGGCGCTGGTCGCGGCCGGCGAGCTGAACGACAAGCTGGCCCGCCAGGTCCTCGAAGGCGTCCTCGCCGGCGAGGGCACCCCGGACGAGGTCGTCGAGAAGCGCGGCCTGAAGGTCGTCTCGGACGAGGGCGCGCTCGGCGCGGCCGTGGACGAGGCCATCGCGGGCAACGCGGCCATCGCGGACAAGATCCGCGGCGGCAAGGTCGCCGCCGTCGGCGCCCTGGTCGGAGCGGTCATGAAGACCACCCGCGGCCAGGCCGACGCGGCGCGCGTCAAGGAGCTCATCCTGGAGCGCCTCGGCGTCTCCGAGTAGGCGCGTCCCGGCCCGTCCGCCCCTCGGGGCGGTCGCGGGCCGGGCCCGGGGGGGGGGCCCCCCCCCCCCCGGCGGGGGGGGGGGGGCCCCCGCGGGGGGGGGGGCGCCCCCCCCCCCCCGGGCGGGCCCCCCCCCCCCCGGGCGGGCCCCCGGGCCCCGGGGGGGGCCGGGGGGGGGGGCCCGCCCCCCGGGGGGGGGGGGGGGGGGGGCCCGGGGGGCCCCCCCCCCCCCCCGCGGGGGGGGGGGCCCCGCCCGCGTCGGTACGGGCTCCGCCGCCATCCCCGGCGGGCGGACCGTCCCCGCGGGCGGACCGCCCCTGCCGGGGATCGCTCAGCGGGTCAGCTGGGGAGCGGCGATCACGACGATGCCGTTGTCGCAGCCCTTCTCGACCTTGATGCGCAGCCGCAGGGCGCCGCTCACGTCCACCGACTTCGTGACCGGCTTGCCGAGTTCCACGAGCTCGGAGAAGGCGGCGGGCTTTCCGTCGAGGGAGATGCTGACCCTGCCCTTCTCGTTCGTCGAGCCGTCGTCGATGCCGGCCGTGAACTCCAGGTGCTTCCACTCCCGGTTGAGGTCGAACTCCGCCGTCGCGTCGTAGTTGCAGCTGCGGTCCGCGACGAACGCGGCGCCGTACTGCTTCGTGTCGATCTTGGCGGAACCCACCGTGAAACGGTCGAGTTCGGAGACCGGACTCATGACCGTCAGGTCCGCGGCCTTGATGTCCGGCGCGATGCCCGAGGGCGGCTGTGAACCCGAGGCGCTGGGCTGGACGGCCGGATCCGCCGAGGCGCTCGCGGAGGCACCGGGCGTCGGCTCCGAGGGCGTCGCGGACGCGGTCGTGCTCGCCACGGGCGCAGCGGGCTTGTCGCCCCCGGCCTGGTTCGCCCCCTTCTCCTTGTCGTTCAGCCACTGCGCTCCGGCGACACCGCCGGCCGTGAGCAGCAGGACCGCCGCCACCGCGCCGAGGACCAGTGCCGTACGCCGCTTCTTCTTCGGCGGCCGGGCCTGCGGCTGCGCGTGCGGCTGCGCGTGCGGCTGCGCGTGGGGCTGTGCGGGCGCGGGCGGCTGTGCCAGGGCGGCGGTCGGCGACTGCGGGCCCGGCGCGAAGGGGGCCCCGTACCCCTCGGGCACCGTGGCCCGCACCGGACCGGGTGCGGGCGGGGTCTCCGGCGCGGGCGTCGGCACCGGCTCCGCGGTGACCGGCTGCGCGGTGACCGGCTGCGCGGCCGCCGCCGGTGGGGGGCCCGCGGGCTGCGGCGGGACCGGCGGCGGCGGTGGAACGGCCGGCATCGGGGGCGCGGCGGGCGCGGCCGGGCGCGACGTCGCGGTGGTCGTGGACACCACCGCGCGCCGGACGTCCTTCATCCAGCCGGCCAGGCTCACCGGCCGCTTGCCGGGGTCCGCCGCGTAGATCGCGGTGATCCGGGCCCGCTGCTCCGCGTCCAGCACCGCGATCTGCGGCAGCGCCGTCAGCGCGTCCGCCAGCTGCCCCGGCGTGGCCGGCGGCGACTGCCCGCTCAGCAGGAAGTACGCGATGGCCCCGAACGCGTACCGGTCCGCCCCCGGGGTCCGCTTGCCGTCGAAGACCTCGGGAGCCGCGTAGCCCGGGGTGAACCAGACCTCCGCCGTCTCGTGGTCGGCCGTCAGCTTGCTCAGCCCGAAGTCCACCAGCGTGGCCTGCCCGTGGGCGTCGACCATCACGTTGCCGGGGGACAGGTCACCGTGGATGACCTGGCGACCGGACGGAGTGGCCTTCCCCGAGTGCAGCCAGTCCAGTACGTCCGCCAGCTGCTCCAGCGTGCGCATCACCTCGCGCCGCTCGGCGGCGCTCGCGAGCGTCCGCTCGGCCCGCCAGTCCCGCAGGTCCAGGCCGTCGACGTGGTTCATGACGAGGACGAGCGCCCGCCCCGTGAGGGTCGAGGACTCCCCGGGCCGGTGGATCGGCGGGCCCTCGAAGTGCTCCCGCACGCCGACCACGCCCGGCCGGTGCACGAAGCGCAGCAGCTCCGCCTGCTCGTTCCACTTCTGGCTGATGCGGTCGAAGATCTCGGGCGTGATGGTCGTCTTGGAGTCCAGCACCTTGACGACCACGGGCTCCGAGCCGCCCGCGAGCTCGATCTCGGCGAGGTAGAGCACGGCCTCCCCGCCGCGCCCGATGGACCGGAGCAGACGGTACCGATCCGCCGCTGAATCCGGTCCGATGTGCAGGTTCTGACTGGTCAATTGCCCCCACCCCAAAGTGCTTTGAGAAGGCATCAGCTTCCAGGGGCGAGGCGCACGGGGTCAATGGGAATCGGGGTCCCGTTCGGGTGACGGCCAGGCCGTGCCTTTCGGATCAGGGGGACTGGCGGTGGAGGCGGGCCCAGTCGGTGACGACGGGGACCAGTGCGCAGTCGGCCCACCACGGGAGCTGGTCGCGGTGGTGCGGGGCGCCGGTGACGCCGTCGGCGCCCAGCGGGACCGCCCACAGGCTGTCCTCGCGCCGGGCGAGGTCCCACACGTAGCGGGCCGCCGGGGCCCGGGAGGCGAGGTCGGTGAGGCCGGGGACGGAGGAGGTGGCGTTCACGCAGTCGTGGTCGCCGCCCAGACCGGGCCAGAGCGGATCCCCCTCGCCGGGCAGCGCCGACCAGGGGGCGAGGCGGTGGACCTCCGCCCAGGCGGTGTCGGGGGCGTCCGCCGCCGCCGTCTCCTCCAGGGCGGCGCGGACGTGGGCCGCACGGTCCAGGTCCGGCACGAGGGAGGTGGTGAGCAGCCCTTCGAGCGCGTAGCCGACGCGGGGGACCAGGTGCAGCCACGGGTGGAAGGCCTCCGGGCCGGCCGGCGCGCCCGCCAGGTCCGCGAAGACGGGGTCGGCGGCGAACCGCCGTACGGTCGCGGCCCGGAAGGCGGAGAAGACGGTGGCGTCGGTGCTCCCGGCCTCCATGTGCCGGTCCCAGGCGAGCAGCCGGGCGCGCAGGGCGGCGGCCCGCGGGGACAGCCCGGCGCACTCCGGCAGCAGGGCGAGCAGCGGCTCCGCGGAGGCCAGGCGGGTGTCCCGGTGTACGTCGGCCATGGCCTTGGCGGACCAGTCCGCGGAGCCGCTGAGCAGCTCGCGGATGCGGTTGGCCCGGTGCGGGGGCGCGAACTCCACGCCCAGCCGCGAGGCGATCCCGCGCGCGTTCGCCATCACGGCGAACCCCTGCACCGGCTCGGCGGGGGTCGTGGCCCAGCCCCGCCAGTCGTACCGGGGGTCCCAGGCGGGCACCGGACGCAGCCGGTTGGTGCGGTGGCGCAGCGGGACGGCGCCCGCGACCCGGTGCAGCAGGCCGCCCTCGGAGTCGGCGGCGTGGACCACGTTGACGGGCTCGGCCCAGCCGTCGAGGGCCGCGTCGATGTCGGCCACGGTACGGGCGCGCAGGAGCGCGGGGAGGGCCGCGAAGCCGAGGTCGCGGCGGACGCGGGGAGGGTGGCGCAGGGACAGCGTCTGGGAGCCGGCGCTGTCGCCGGTGCCGACGACGTCGTCCGGGCCGCGGACGATGACGGGGCCGCGGGCGGTCTCCAGGACCTCCACCTCGACGTCGGCGCCGCCGGCGACGGAGAGGGTCTCCACGTGCCGCTCGACCGGCTCCCAGACGCCGTCGGGGCCCAGCGCCCGCACGACGGAGCCGTCGGGGGTGCGGTGCAACTGCTCGACGTACAGGTCCTGGTAGTCGGCCATGGCGTTGGTGATCGCCCACGCGGCGGTGCCGGTGTGCCCGAAGTGGCCGATGCCGGGGACGCCGGGGACGGCCAGGCCGAGCACGTCGTACTCCGGGCAGGAGAGACGTATCTGCTGGTAGACGCCCGGGTCCTCGACGAACCGGTGGGGGTCTCCCGCGATGATCGCCGCGCCGGTGGTGGTGCGGTCGCCGGGGACCAGCCAGCCGTTGCTGCCGGCCGTGCCGGGACCGTCGGCGGCGAAGAGGGTGAGCGCCTCGTCGCCGAGGGCGCGGGCCACGCGCTCGCGCCACAGCTTGGTGGCGAAGCCGGCGAACAGGACGTGGGTCGCGGTCCAGACGGCGAGGGGGACCCACGGCTCCCAGGGGACCGGGGTGTGGCCGGTGCGCGCGAAGCGCTCGTCGCGCGCGGAGCCCGCGGCCAGCCCGTCGTTGACGCCGTCGACGTACGCGCGGACCCAGGCGGCCGTGTCCGGGTCGAGGGAGTCGTGACAGCGGCGGGCGGTGTCGGCGAGCCGGCTCTGGCGGGCGAAGCGGTCCCAGGCGACGGCCCCGGCACCGAGGAAGGCGGCGCTGGAACCGGCGGCGCGGTGGCGCTCCACCTCCAGCTGCCAGGCGCGGTCGACGGCGGTCACGCGGCCCTGGGCGTAGGCGAGTCGGAGCCCGTCGGCCGCGCGGAGGTGGGGGATGCCCCAGTCGTCGCGGAAAACCTCGTACGCTGCCCCGTGCCGTGCGGGGGCCTCCGTGCCCCCGCCGTCGCTGCTCACACTGCTGCTCACGCTGCTCACACTCTTCCCCGAGGCGCGTTAGGTTAGGCTAGCCTAACTATAGGGGCGGTTCGGGAGGGGTCGGACATGGCGGTAGGCAAGGGCTGGGAGGGCGTGGTCCTCAAGCTGCTGCGGGGCAGGGACTTCACGTTCACGGTCACCGGGACGCAGGACGTCACGGCGGACTACCGCCGGATCGGCTTCACGGACGGCGGACTGCTGGCGGCCGCGGGCGAGTCCCTGCACCCCACGATGTGGGTCCGCGTGTGGTTCGAACGGGCGGGCCGGCCCCACCAGCGGGCCTACACCCTCGTGGACCCGGACCCGCAAGCGGGCACGTTCTCCCTGGAGTTCGCCCTGCACGGCGGGGCCGCGAGCGACTGGGCGCGCGCCGCCGCGCCCGGCGACACCATCGACGCGACCGTCCAGGGCACGGGCTTCACCGCCCCCGCCCCGGCTCCGGACCGGCTGCTGGTCATCGGCGACCCGGCCTCGCTCCCGGCGATCAACTCCCTGCTGGACTCCTTCCCGCAGAGCGCCGCGACGATCTGGTTCGAGACGCAGCACGCCTCCGACGCGGACCTGCCGGTACGGCTCGACGCGGCCCGGCACGAGATCCGCCGGGTGCCGCGGGGCGGCACGGCGCTGGTCGACCGGGTCCGGGCCGAACTGCCGGAGCTGGTAGGGGACCCGTCGGAGGCGTACGTCTGGCTGGCCTGCGACACGGCGACGACGCGGACGCTGACCTCGTACCTGCGCAAGGAACTCGGCCTGCCCAAGCAGCGGGTCAACGGCCTCGGCTACTGGCGGGCGGGCACGGCGGCCGGGGCGGCGTGACCCCGGCCGCGCCACCCGGCGCGGTGCCCGGTGCGAGGTGCGCGGTGACCGGTGTCCGGTGCGCCCCGGCGGTCCGGCCGCAGGCACCGGGCGCCGGGCACCGGGCGCCTCACGCTCCGGTCGTGCCGTCGACGGCCTCGCGCAGGAAGTCGGCATGGCCGTTGTGGCGGGCGTACTCGTGGATCAGGTGGAGCATGAGCAGGCGCAGCGACGCCTCCTTCTCCCAGCCCGGCACGTGCACGGTCACGTCGAGGGACCCGGCGGCCGCCTCGATCCGGCGGGAGTGCGCCACCTCGGCCTCCCAGGCGGCGAACGCCTCGCCGCGGGTCGAGCCCGACGCGTCGTACGCGGCCTGGAAGTCGTGGTCGTCCGACCACAGGTGCGGGAGGTCGCGGCCGTCCAGGACGTGCCGGAACCAGTGCCGTTCGACCTCGGCCATGTGCCGGACCAGGCCCAGCAGCGACAGGGTGGACGCGGGCGAGGCGGCCCGGCGCAGCTGTGCGTCGTCGAGGCCCTCGCACTTCATGGCCAGGGTGGCCCGGTGGTAGTCCAGGTAGGCCCGGAGGGTCTCGCGTTCGTTTCCGGTCAGGGGCGGGCTGATGCGTTCCATGCTGCCGATCATGCCCGCGGCCCGCGGGGCCCGGTACCCCCTCCGCGCGGTACGGCAGCCCGCTCACGCCTCCCACAGGTAGGGCACCGTCACCCCCAGCACCCCGAACCCCAGCCTCTCCAGGATCGGGCGGCTCTCCGACGAGGCGTCCACCTGGAGGTACGGGATGCCCCGCTCGGCCGCGATGCGGGCGCGGTGGGCCACCAGCAGGCGGTAGACGCCCCGGCCCCGCCACGCGGGATCCGTACCGCCGCCCCAGAGGCCGGCGAACGGCAGGCCCGGCCGCATCTCCATCCGGGCCGCCGAGACCGGGGTGTCGCCCGCCATCGCGACCACGGCCGCGAGGGAGTCGGGCTCCTCCCGCAGCATGCCGAGCACCTGCTCCCGGATGTGCGGCCGGTCCGTGCCGAAGGCCCGCCGGTGCACCTCCGTCATCAGGTCCACGCCCGCCTCGTCCGTCACCACGCGCAGGGTGATCCCCGCCGGCGGCTCCACCGGCAGTCGCGCGAGCTCCGCGGCCAGGCCCACCATCAGCGTCTCGGCGGGCTCCGGTACGAAACCGGCCGCCTCCAGCCGCTCCCCGAGGTCCGCGGGCCGGTCGTGCCCGTACAGCTTCCACTCGAACTCCGAGGCGCCGAGCCCGCCGAAGAACGCGACCTGCGCGGCGATCTCCGCGTCCGCCGTCCCCTCGTCGAGGTCCGACCAGAGCACGCCGTTCCAGCCCGGACCGGGTACGGACTGGCGTACGACCCCGCCCGCCCGCTCCACGCGGGCACCCGCCGCGTCGGGCCGGGCGTCCCGGCGCATCACGGTGTCGTAGAGGTCCCGGATCCGCGTCAACTCGTCACGATCGATCGTCATCGGGCCAGCTGAGCAGCGCGACGGCCGGTCGCACAACTGCATTAGCCTCGCCCCGTGAACGCCGACACCACCATTTACACCGGCAGGGCCGCGCCCGACGCGGCCGCCGACCGCGGCTGGCTCCTGGGCCACTTCAAGGACCCCGCGGACCCCCGCCACAGCCAGGACGTGGAGATCAAGTGGGGGATCCACCCCAAGGGCGACGCCCGGGAGCGGTGGGCGACCGCGGAACGGCGCACCGCCCTGCTGGTGCTGATCAGCGGCCGCTTCCGGCTGGACTTCCCGGAACGCAGCGTCGTCCTCGCCGAACAGGGCGACTACGTCCTGTGGGGACGCGGCGTGGACCACTCCTGGTACGCCGAGGAGGACGCGGTGGTCCTCACCGTCCGGTGGCCCTCGGTCCCGGGCTACCGGGTCGACGGGCCCGAAGGAGCGCGGTCCGTCGCGGAGCCCGGCGCCCCGGCGCCGTGACCGAAGTCCCGTACCACCCCGCCCGCCTGTGACGATGCCCACGAAACGGGCCGACGATCACGAAACGCTGAGATCGTGACGGTGCACACCGAGCGGGCCGAAACGGTGTGCACCACCTGGGCCGGAACCTCGGGGCGACCCCCCGGAGCACCGGCCGGGACTTCACGTCCGAAGTGTTTGAGTTCACGCGTTCTTTGCGACGGGCCGTACTCCCGGTAAAGATCCGAACCACCAGGGAGCACGTCCGTTGGCAGCAATCGCGCGGTGGTGCATGCGCCACCGACTCCTCGCCGTCCTGATCTGGCTGCTCGCACTCGGCGCGAGCGCGGCGGCCGCGGGAACCGCGGGGTCGGCGTTCTCCAACGACTACGAGGTGCCCGGCACCGAGTCCGCCAAGGCCCACGCCCTCCTGCGCGAGGGCTTCCACGGCCGGGGCGGCGACACCGACACCGTCGTGTGGCGGGCACCGGACCACCAGATCGCCCGCACTCCGGACGTCGAAGCGCGGATGACCCGCGCCCTGGACACCATCGCCGCCCTCCCCGGCGTCGGCTCGGTCGCCGGCCCGTACGGACCCGGCTCCGAGAGCGCCGCCCGGATCAGCCCCGACGGGCGCACCGCCTACGCCGTCGTGACCTTCGACCGGCAGGCCGACGCCGTACCCCGCGGCCAGGCCCAGGCGGTCGTCGACGCGGCGAAGAACCCCGGCACCGAGGCGGACGGCCTGCGCGTCGAACTCGGCGGCCGCGCCATCGGCCTGACGGAGGCCCCCAGCGCCCACCTCGCCGAGGTCATCGGCGTCGCCATCGCCGCCCTGGTGCTCTTCCTCGCCTTCGGCTCGCTCGCCGCGAGCCTGCTGCCCCTCGCGACCGCGCTGGTCAGCGTGGGCACCGCCTACTTCGGCATCACCCTGCTCGGGCACGCGATGCCGGTCGCCGACTTCGCCCCGATGCTCGGCACCCTCGTCGGCCTCGGCGTCGGCATCGACTACGCGCTGTTCATCGTCACCCGCCACCGCAAGGGCCTGTTGCGCGGCATGCCCGTGGACGAGGCGGCGGAGAGCGCCGTCGCCACCACCGGCCGGGCCGTCGTCTTCGCCGGGGCCACCGTCTGCATCGCCCTGCTCGGGATGCTCGTGCTGCGGCTGAACTTCCTCAACGGCGTCGCGATAGCCGCCTCCGTCACCGTGGTCCTGACCGTGGCCGCGTCCGTCACCCTGCTCCCGGCGCTGCTCTCGTACATCGGGACGCGCGCGCTGTCCCGCCGCGAGCGCCGCAGGCTCGCCGCCGAGGGGCCGCGGCCCGAGCGGACCACCGGGTTCGCCGTCCGCTGGTCCGCGTTCGTGGAGCGCCGCCCCAAGCTGCTCGGCGCCGCCGCCACCGCCGTCATGCTGGTGCTGGCCCTGCCCACCCTCTTCCTCCACCTCGGCACCTCCGACCAGGGCAACAACCCGGCCGGCTCCACCACCCGGGAGGCGTACGACCTGCTGGCGCAGGGTTTCGGCCCCGGAACGAACGGCCCGCTGACCGTCGTCGCCCGCCTCGACGGGGCCGGCGACCGGCTCGCCGCCGGGCGGCTGGCCGAGGCCCTCCGTACGACGGAGGGCGTGGCCACCGCCGGCCCGGCCGTCTTCAACCGGAGCGGGGACACGGCCGTGGTGACCGTCGTGCCGGAGTCCGCCCCGCAGTCCCGGGACACCAGCGCCCTCGTCGACACCCTGCGCACGGAGGTCGTCCCGCGCGCCGCGGACGGCAGCTCCATGCAGGTCCACGTGGGCGGGGTGACGGCCGGCTACGACGACTTCGCCGAGGTCATCGTCGGCAAGCTGCCGCTGTTCGTCGGGGTGGTCATCGCCCTGGGCTGCGTCCTGCTGCTGCTGGCCTTCCGGTCCATCGGCATCCCGCTCAAGGCCGCCGCCATGAACATCGCCGCCGTCGCCTCCTCCTTCGGCGTGGTCGTGGCGGTCTTCCAGTGGGGCTGGGGCAGCGAACTGCTCGGCCTGGGCAGCGCCGGGCCGATCGAACCCTTCCTGCCCGTGATCATGGTGTCCGTGCTCTTCGGCCTCTCCATGGACTACCAGGTCTTCCTCGTCAGCCGGATGTACGAGGAGTGGCTGGAGACCGGCGACAACCGGCGCGCCGTGCGCGTCGGCCTCGCGGAGACCAGCCGGGTCATCAACTCGGCGGCCGTCATCATGATCTCCGTGTTCCTCGCCTTCGTCCTCAGCGGCGACCGGATCATCGCGATGTTCGGCATCGCGCTCGCCGCGGCCGTGGCCCTCGACGCCTTCGTGCTGCGGACCCTCCTGGTCCCGGCGCTGATGCACCTGCTCGGCGGCGCGAACTGGTGGCTGCCCGGCTGGCTCGACCGGCGGCTGCCGCGGATCAGCATCGAGCCCCCCGAACACCGCCCGGGCGCGGTGCTTCCGGGGCAGCGGCCCGCCGCGGAACCCGTGGCGAGCGGCGCCCGGACGTAGGCCGTGTCTTTCGGATCATGGGGGGCCCTGGCTGCCCGGCACCGCGCCTCGCGGCGTTCTCCTCGGTCGCCGACGCACCACGTCGGCTCCCTCCCCGGCCTTGCGACGCACGGCACCGGACACCCCGGCCTGATCCGCCCTGATCCTCAAGACACGGCCTAGCTCCGGTCCGGGCCGGCGGCGCCCGCGGGGGGCATCGGAAGCCGAAATTCAAGCCCGCCCCGCCGTCGGCGCCGCATTCTCATGGACCTCTCAGACAGGACGCCTACGGTGCCCGGCATGGACACCACCAAGACCCCCGCCCCGAACGCCCCCGAGGCGGAGACCACCCCCACCGACCTCACGAAGGCCGAGGCCCCCCAGCCCGCCGGGGCCGAGACCCAGGCGGTGGACAAGACCTCCGCCGAGTCCGCGACCCCGACCGAGTCCGCGGGCGACACCGCCGCCGCGAAGGACGCCGGGTTCGCGGACCGGGACCTCGACGAGGACGACGCGTTCGACGAGGACCACGCCGACGAGGACGCACGGTCCGGTGGCGTCGGAGCCGCCGCGTCCGCCGTCGTGGCCGCAGGCCTCGGGCTCGTCGCGCTCAGCGGCAGCTGGGGCTCCCGCGTCCTGGCCGAGCGCCAGACCCTCATCGGTCAGATCCAGGGCGACAAGTCGGCTCCGCCGGCCGACCAGATCTCCTCCCTGTACGGCGACGCCTGGCAGCTGACCGCCCTCGCCAACGGCGTCCTGTCCACCCTCGCCCTGCTCGTCGCCGTCTTCGTCCTGGCCCGCCCCGCCTTCGGCGCGCCCGGCCGTACCCTCCCGGCCTGGGTCCGGGCCGTCGCCTGGGCCGGCGTCGTCCTCGGAGGCATCGGCATCGCCGTCTTCGCCGCCATGTACTTCCTCCCGCTCCCGACGGTGCCGGCGGCCCCGACCCCGTGACCCGTCCGCCGTCCGTGACCCGTCCGCCGTCCGGGGCCCGTCCGCCGTCCGGGGCCCGCCCGCCGTCCGGGCCCGGCCCCGGACGGCGCCGCCTTAGGCACCCCGCGGCAACCGGGGGCCCGGCCTAAGGCCCCCCGCACCCCCCGAATGCGGCATGCTCCCGATGTGCCGGTGCCCCCTGGGACGCGAATCTCGGAACACACCGAACGAGGTGTCCGAGAACGACGCGACCAGGGAGCACGAGATGTTCGAGTACGAGATGGCCACCGCCCGCCACGCCGAGCTCATCCGCCGGGCCGACGCGTACCGCCTGGTCCGGGAGGCGAGGAAGGCGCTGCGCCGCACCTCCTCCCGGAGCCAGGAACCCGAAGGGTCGGTGAGGGGCCACCGGAGCCGCTTCGCCCGCGCCGCGTAGTCCGCCCCGAGATCCGGGGGAGCGGCACGTGGCGGCCGGCGCACGGATATCGGGTGCCGCCGGACAGGACGTCTGTGCGATGCTCGGCGGCGTGGAAACCAGATCAGCCAGCCCGGTGTTCGTCGGCCGAGCCGACGAACTGGCCGCGCTCACCGACGCACTGACGCGCGCCGCAGGCCGGGAACCGCAGGCCCTGCTCATCGGGGGAGAGGCAGGGGTCGGCAAGACCCGCCTCACGGAGGAGTTCCTCTGCGAGGCGGACCGCCGCGGCGCCGTGGTCGCCGTCGGGGGCTGCGTGGAGATCGGGGCGGAGGGACTTCCCTACGCCCCGTTCTCGACGGCGCTGCGCACCCTGCACCGCCTGCTGCCCGGCGAGTTGGCGGCCGCGGCCGCGGGGCAGGAGCACGAACTCGCCCGCGTCCTGCCCGAACTCGGCGACACCCCGCCGGGCCCGCACGACGAGGAGAGCACCGCCCGCCTCTTCGAGCTGACCGCCCGGATGCTGGAGCGCCTCGCCGCCGACCGCACCCTCGTCCTCGTCCTGGAGGACCTGCACTGGGCGGACACCTCCACCCGGCACCTGCTGTCCTACCTCTTCCGCACCCTCGCCAGCGGCCGCCTCGTCGTCGTCGCCACCTACCGCGCGGACGACGTCCACCGCCGCCACCCGCTGCGCCCGCTGCTCGCCGAACTGGACCGGCTGCGGACCGTCCGGCGCATCGAGCTGCCCCGCTTCAACCGGGCCGAGGTGCGCCGCCAGCTCGCCGGCATCCTCGCCTCGCAGCCCGACGAGGACTTCGTCGACTCCGTCTTCGCCCGCTCCGACGGCAACGCCTTCTTCGTCGAGGAACTCGTCGCGTCCCGGGCGAGCGGCTGCCGGGCCGGGCTCACCGAGTCCCTGCGCGACCTGCTCCTCGTCCGCGTCGAGGTCCTCCCGGAGGAGGCCCAGCGGGTGGTCGCCGTCGTCGCCGAGGGCGGGTCCACCGTGGAGTACCCGCTGCTGCGCGCCGCCGCCGGACTCACCGAGGACGAGCTGATCGAGGCGCTGCGCGCCGCCGTCGGCGCCAACATCCTGCGCGCCACCGCCGACGGAGACGGGTACCGCTTCCGCCACTCGCTGGTCCGCGAGGCCGTCAGCGACGACCTGCTGCCCGGCGAGCGCTCCCGCGTCAACCGCCGCTACGCCGAAGCCCTGGAAGGCGACGACTCGCTGATCCGCGCCGAGGAACGGGTCATCCGGCTGGCCAGCTACTGGTACCACGCCAACGACCCCGCCAAGGCGCTGCCCGCCGTGCTCGCCGCCTCCGTCGCCGCCCGCCGCCGGCACGCCTACGCCGAGCAACTGCGTCTGCTGGAGCGGGCCATGGACCTCTGGGAGAGCGCCCCGGAGGAGGTCCGCGAAGCGCTCCGGCCGGCGGACTACACCGAGGTGTACCCGCCGTGCGGGTGCGACCCCGCCACCACCCCGCTCCGGCGGATCGACCTGCTGGCCGAGGCGACCGTCGCCGCCCGCTACGGCGGGGAGCCGGAACGCGCCGTGAAGATCACCAAGACGGCGCTCAGGATGCTGGAGGCCGACGGGGACCCCCTGCGGGCCGCCTGGTTCTGGACCGAGCGCTCCCGGCTGGTGTCCGGCCTCGGCCGCAGCGACGGCTGGGAGGAGATCGGCAGGGCCCAGGAGCTGGTCAAGGGACTGCCGCCGTCGCACGTGCACGCCGAGGTCCTGGTCCGCGCCGCGGGCTGGGGCATGCTCCACGACCCGGGCCCCGGCAACCTCGTCGCCGCCGAACGGGCCGTCGCGTACGCACGGATGGTCGGCGCCGGGGAGACCGAGCTGAACGCCCGGATCACCGTCGGCTGCCTGCTCACCGACTCCGGCACCGGGGAGGCCGGCCTCGCCGAACTGCACGCGGTCAAGGACCGGGCCACCGCACTCGGCCTCCCCCTGATCGCAGGACGCGCCTACATCAACCTCACCTCCCAGCTGGAAAGCGCCGGACGCTCCCGCGAAGCCGTGGAACTGGCGGCTCTGGGCATCGAACTCGCCACCAAGGCCCGGCTGTTGGACACCGAGGCCTGGGTGCGCGGGAACATGGCCGAGAGCCTCTACAGTCTCGGCCGCTGGGACGAGGCCACCGAGGAGGCCCGGCGCACCCTGCTCGTCGGCCAGAACGCCGCCCCCCGCGGCTCGGCCTCCGCACGGCTGGCCTATCTGGCCCTGGCCCGCGGAGAGCTGACGGAGGCCGCCCACCGGCTCGCCGCCTCGCACGCGCACTTCGGCACCCACGAGACCCAGCCCCAGCACCGGATACCGCTGTTCCGCCTCGCGGTGGGGGTCGCCGCGGGGGAGGGCCGCATCGCCGAGGTCCGGACCGTGACGGCCGCGGCCGCCGACTTCGGCTTCCCGCTCGGACAGCACCGCTACGCCTGGCCGCTGCTCCTCGCCGCGGCCACCGCCGAGGCGGACGCCCGCGGGCTCCCCGCCGCGGAGGCCGGCCGCGGGGCCGCCCTGGATCTGCTGCGCACCAGCGCCCGCACCCTGGCCACGCCGAACCCGGTGTGGACCGCCCACGCCGAGTACGTCCGGGCCGAGCTGCGCCGCGCCGAGGCCCGGGACGCGGTCGCCGACTGGGCCGCCGTGGAGGAGGCCGTCCGCCCCCTGGACCGCCCGTACCTGCTGGCGCGGGCGCGCCACCGGCTCGCCGAGGCACTGCTGGCGTCCGGAGCCGACCGGGAACCCGCGGCCGCCCTGCTCCGGGACGCCCACACCACCGCGGACGGTCTCGGCGCCCGCCGGCTCCGCGAGGACCTCGCGCTGCTCGCCCAGCGCGCCCGGATCCCCCTGACCACCGGGGCCGCGGAATCCCGGCCGGCCACGCCCGCCCCGGACACCGACCCCGTCGAGGCCCTCGGCCTGACCGGCCGCGAGCGGGAGGTGCTGCGCCTGGTCGCGGAGGGCCACACCAACCGCCAGATCGCCGGAGAGCTGTTCATCTCCCCGAAGACGGCGAGCGTGCACGTCTCGAACATCCTCGCGAAGCTGGGTGTCGCGGGGCGGGGCGAGGCGGCCGCCCTCGCCCACCGGCTGCGCCTGTTCGCCGCCCCCGGGCCGGTCAGTCCCCCGTCGGAGGCTGCCCGGCGGGGCGTATGAACACCGTGCCGGAGTCGAGGTCTATCGGGCCCCGCCCCGGGTCCCCGTCCTCGACGTCGACCCGGGACAGCTCCAGGCGCTTCTTCTCCTCGTCCGTGTGCCTGCGCCCCGGGCCGAACAGCTGCTCGATCATGTTGAACATCGCGTCCACCACACCTTCCGCCCCGTCACCGGGGTCCTCCGTCGCGCGTCACCGCACCGTCAGGGTCAGGATCCTGTCGTCGCCCGCTTCCGGCGACCCGCGCCCGTCCGTCTCGCTCGTGACCAGCAGCAGCTTGTCGCCGCCCAGGGCCACCACGGAGCGCAGCCGGCCGTACTTCCCCTCCAGGAAGGCCTCGGGCTCCGCCACCGGGTCCGTCCCGGACAGCGGGATCCGCCACAGCCGGTTCCCCTTCAGGCCCGCCATCCAGACCGACCCCTGCGCCCAGGCGATCCCGCTCGGCGAGGCCTCGTCGGTCTTCCAGACGGCCACCGGATCGCGCATGCCGGGCCGGCCCGCCTTGCCCTCCGCCTCCGGCCAGCCGTAGTTCGCGCCGGGCTCGATCAGGTTCAGCTCGTCCCAGGTGTTCTGGCCGAACTCGGCGGCCCACAGCCGCTTGTCCCCGTCCCAGGCGAGGCCCTGCACGTTCCGGTGCCCGTAGGAGTAGACGACCGAGTCCGCCTCCGGGTTTCCGTGCACCGGGTCCCCGTCCGGGGTCATGCGCAGGATCTTGCCGCCCAGCGACTCCTTGTCCTGCGCGAGCCCGGTCTCACCGGTCTCGCCCGTGCCCGCGTAGAGCATCTTGTCGGGGCCGAAGGCGATCCGGCCGCCGTTGTGGATCAGCCCCTTGGGGATGCCGCGGAACACGGTGTCCGGAGCGCCCAGCTGCTGCCCTGCGGGTCTGCGCTCGTCGTACCGCAGCCGGGCGATGCGGTTGTCGCCCTCGGTGGTGAAGTAGGCGTACACCATCCGGTCCGAGGCGAAGTCCGGCGACAGGGCCAGGCCCAGCAGCCCGCCCTCCCCGCCCGGCGCGACCCCGGGCACCGATCCGATCCGCGTCACCGCGCCCGAACCGGCCTCGACCCTGCTGATCGAGCCCTTGTCCCGCGAGGCCACCAGCAGGTCCCCGCCCGGCAGCGGCGCCACGCCCCACGGGGACTCCAAACCCTTGGCGACCTCGCCGGTCACCGTCACCGCGCCCTTCGCCGGCGGCGCCGACACCGACGGGGAACCCGACGGGGTCCCCGCGGGCTCCGGCGACCCCGAGCCCGCGGCGGAGCCCGGTGGCGAGCCGCCCGGCCGGGCGCCGTCGACGCCGGCCGGCGAACAGCCGGTGGCCAGCAGCGCCCCGCACCCGGCCAGCGCGACGGCGCCCAGCACACCCCTGCCCCACGCACTCCCGCTCAGCACACCCCTGCTCAGCACCTCTCCGCCCAGCACGCCGCGGCTGCGCGCGCCCCGTCCCCCGTGCCCCCCACGTGTGAACCGCATCGCCCTGCTCCCTTCCCGTGCCCCGACCGTGCCCTTCACCCGTCTCAACCTCTCCGGCAGCCGCCGAAGTTCCACCGCTCGTACACTCGATCGAGTGGTTGCGGGTCAGTCCCAGGCTCCCACCGCCACCGGCAGCGCCGCCATCTCCGCGAGATCGGCCGCCGAGAGCAGCACCTCCGCCGCCCCCGCGTTCTCCGTGGCCCACGGCGCCCGGTCGGCCCCCGGTACGGGCACCACCTGCGGCCCCTGCGCCAGCACCCACGCCAGCGCCACCTGCGCCGCCGTGACCCCGGGCCCGTGCCGGCGCGCCACCCGGCGCAGGGCCGCCACGAGCACCTGGTTCGACGCCATCGCGTCCGCCGTGAACCGCGGATGGCGGGCCCGTACGTCCTGCGGTTCGAAACCCTCGCCCGGCGTGAGCGTCCCGGTCAGGAAACCGCTGCCCAGCGGCATCGCCGCCAGGAATCCCACCCCGCGGTCCGCGCACCACGGCAGCAGCTGCCACGCCGCCTGCGGCGACCACACCGACAGCTCCGCCTGCACCGCGCTCACCGGAAACACCTGTTGCGCCCGTTCCAGGTGCCGCAGCGTCGTCCCGTACGCCCGGTCCCCGCCGCGCCCCGCACCCGGCCCGGCCCCGGCGCCGAGCGCGCAGAACCCGAGCGCCCGCACCTTCCCGGCGCCCACCAGCTCCGCCATCGCCCCCCAGGTCTCCTCCACGGGCACGTCCGGGTCCACCCGGTGCAGCTGGTAGAGGTCTATGACGTCGGTCCGCAGCCGACGCAGCGAGGCGTCGCAGGCCCGCCGCACGTAGCCCGGACGCCCGTCCGCCACCACGTGCTGGGCGTCGGCCCGCAGCCCCACCTTGGCCGACACGAACGCGTCCGGCCGCCGCTCCCGCAGCACCCGGCCCAGCAGCAGTTCGTTGGTGAACGGCCCGTACACGTCGGCCGTGTCCAGCAGGTTCGAACCGAGGTCCAGCGCCGCGTGCACCGCCGCCAGCGACTCCTGCCCGCGCCGCCGCGAGGGCGCGTACGCCCAGCTCATCGGCATGCAGCCGAGACCGACGGCGCCCACCGTCAGCGATCCCGCCCCGATCGACCTGCGCTCCACCCTGCGTCCCCCTCCCGGTCCGGAAACAAACTAACGGCTCGATCCGGCCGCCCTGGCATAGCCTCGTGATCATGACTGCAAAGACCGCGGACGTCTGGCTCCCCTTCCCCGCCGAGGAGATCGAGGGCATGCCCGACTCCTTCCGATACCGCCGGTGGGACGGTGAGGACGACTTCCCGGCCGACCCGGCCGACTGCGTCTTCTACACCGCCCCGTACATGAAGTCCGCCGAGGTCACCGTGCGCCCGCTGGCCGCCATGCCCGCCCTCCGGGTCGTCCAGACCCTCACGGCGGGCATCGACCACGTCCTCGGCGGCCTCGGCGACCTGCGCCCCGGCGTACGGCTGTGCAACGCGGCCGGCGTCCACACCGCCAGCACCGCCGAACTGGCCCTCACCCTGGCCCTCGCCTCCCTGCGCGGCATCCCGGGCATGGTCCGCGGGCAGGACCGCGAGGAATGGCGCGGCGGGTTCTACGAGGCCCTCGCCGACAAGTCGTTCCTGATCGTCGGCTACGGATCGATCGGCTCGGCCGTCGAGGACCGGCTCGTCCCCTTCGAGTGCGGGCCGGTCGCACGCGTCGCCCGCACGGCGCGCACCACGGCGCGCGGGCCCGTGCACGCCCTCGCCGACCTTCCGCGCCTCCTCCCGCAGGCCGACGTGGTGATCCTCACGACACCGCTGACCGACGGGACCCGGGGTCTCGTCGACGCCGGGTTCCTGCGCCGGATGAAGGACGGCGCCCTGCTCGTGAACGTGGCGCGCGGCCCCGTCGTCGACACCGCGGCCCTCCTCGCCGAGGTGGAATCGGGGCGGCTGTGCGCGGCGCTCGACGTCACCGACCCGGAACCGCTGCCCGCGGGCCATCCGCTCTGGCATGCTCCGAATGTCCTGATCACTCCTCATGTCGGCGGTAGCAGCTCGGCGTTCGAACCCCGGGCCAAGCGACTGCTCGCCCGCCAGCTCACCCGGTTCGCCGCCGGAGAGCCCGTGGAGCACACGGTGCTGGTCACCGAGTGACGGCCGGTGCGCACGCTCCGCAGCCGTACGCATGCGGTCGGTGGGCGCAACTCCCCACGTGGTAACGGAGCGTAGAGAGACTATGTCCCTGAGTGACGAAAGTGGTGTATCGTCCGGAAGAAGGGGCTGCGCCACGAACGTCTGGCGCTGGGGAGTGATCGGACACTTTGGGGGGCGACGGGCGATGTACGGCCAATGGACGAAGGATCCGACGCGGCAGAGCCGCCGCAGGCGACGACGGGGTGCCCCCAAGCCGGCAGGCGAGGGGGACCGGTGAGTGCCCCGGGGGCGGCGCTCCTGAACCGGCCCTCCCTCTCGGGCGGAGGCCGGGGAGTCGCCGTCCAGGTACTCCTGGCAGTGGTCTGGGGCGGATACGCCGTCGGCGCCGGCCTCGGCTGGGGCAGCGACGAACTGGCCGACATCATGGGTGACTTCGGCCTCAGTGCCGCGGCCCTCGTCGCCGCCGGATCCTGCTACCTGTACGCGCGCACCCACGCGAACCGTGACCGGCTCGCCTGGGTGCTCTTTGCTCTCTCGTCCCTGATGTCCGCCTGCGGCAACGGCATCTGGGGCTGGTACGAGGTCGTGATCCACGAGGAGATGCCGAGCCCGTCCCCGGCGCAGTTCTTCTTCCTCTGCTTCGCACCGCCGGCCATCGTCGGACTCCTCGTGCTCGCCAAGCGCCCCGTCACCCGCGCCGGCTGGCTCTGCCTCGGCCTCGACTCCTGGCTGATCGCCGGATCGCTGCTGATCCTGTCGTGGAGCCTGGCCCTCGCCAAGGCGGCCCGGTCCCACAGCGGGGAGAACGTGGCGGGCGCCGCCCTCGAACTCGCCTACCCGCTCCTGGACATCGCGCTCGTCTCCATGGTGCTCGTCCTGCACTTCCGGCGGTCCGCGACGAACCGCTCCGCCGTCAACATGGCCATCGCGGCCCTCGCGCTCACGGTCCTGTGCGACGCCATCTTCACGTCGCCGCTGCTGAAGGAGACCTACAGCTCCGGCGAGCTCCTCGACGCGGGATGGTTCGCCGGGTCCCTGCTGCTCGCGTACGCGCCCTGGGGCGCCCGCCGGGCCGGCGCCCCGCAGGAGGCCGCGGAGGCCCCCGGACCGCGGCCCGTCAGCCGCCCGATCGCGCGCTCGCTGCCCGCGCTGATCCCGTACCTCGCCGCCGCCGTCTGCACGCTCGGCATCCTCTACAACGTGATCGAGAGCCGCAGCGTCGACAAGGTCGTCGTCGTCACGGGCTGCACCGTCGTGCTCGCCCTCGTGGTCCGCCAGGGCATCATGCTCCTCGACAACATCGCGCTGACCCAGGAACTGGCCCAGAAGGAGAACCACTTCCGCTCCCTGGTCCAGGGCTCCAGCGACGTCATCATGATCGCCGCGCCCACCGGGACCCTGCGCTACGTCAGCCCCGCCGCCGCCGGGGTCTACGGCCGCGAGGCCGAGGAACTGGTCGGCACCGAGCTCGCCACCCTGATCCATCCCGACGACCTCGGCCGCGTGGTCCACGAGGTGCGCCGCTTCCTCGCAGCACCGCCCACCGAGGAACCCACCACCCGCATCGAGTGCCGGTTCAAGTCCGGCTGCGGCGAATGGCTCAACGTCGAGTCCACCGTCAACCGCCACCAGGGCGGCCTCATCCTCAACAGCCGCGACGTCACCGAGCGGGTCCGGCTCCAGGCGCAGCTCCAGCACAGCGCCGAACACGACGCGCTGACCGACCTGCCCAACCGGGCCCTGTTCACCCGGCGCGTCCGCCAGGCGCTCACCGGGCGGCGCGCGGGCGACCACAGCACCGCCGTGCTCTTCATCGACCTCGACGGCTTCAAGGCGGTCAACGACACCATCGGCCACCAGGCCGGCGACGAGCTCCTCATCGAGGCCGCCCACCGGCTCCAGGACTCCGTCCGGGCCGGGGACACCGCGGCCCGCCTCGGCGGGGACGAGTTCGCCGCGCTGATCCTGGGCGACGGCAGCCGCGACCACAGTGCCCGCGAGTACCAGGTGCACGAGATCGCCGACCGGCTGCGCACCACCCTCTCCCAGCCCTACCGCATCGCCGGTAACGAGGTCCGGGTCGCCGCCAGCATCGGCGTGGCCTTCGCCGACCCCGGCATCACCCCTTCGGACCTGATGCGCAACGCGGACCTCGCGATGTACCGGGCCAAGGCGGGCGGCAAGAACCGCGTCGAGCTGTACGCCCCGCAGATGCAGGCCGAGGTCGTGCGCAAGGCGGAGCTGGCGGGGCGCCTGCGGACCGCGCTGCACGAGGGCGAGTTCGCCCTGCTGCACCAGCCCGTGGTGTCGCTGGCCACCGGCGAGGTATCCGTCGTGGCCGCCCAGGCCCGCTGGCGCTCCGCCCAGGGGATCCTCTTCACCCCGGCCGAGTTCCTGCGCGTCGCCGAGTACAGCGAGGGCGCCGCCTCCGCCGGCCCGGACGCCTCGCGGACCGCCGAGCTGGGCCGCTGGCTGCTGGAGGAGGCCGTCGAACAGGCCGCCGACCGGCACCGGGCCGGGCACGACGTACCGGTGGCCGTGCGGATGACCGCCCAGCGGCTCCTCGACCGCTCCATGCCGCTCGGCTCCGTGGAGGCTTTGCTGACCCGGCACGGGCTGCCCTCCGGGGCCCTCGTCCTGGAGCTGGCCGTCTCCGATCCCCGGGTCCCCTTCGACGACCTGGAGCGCCGTCTCGCGGCCCTGCACCGGCTGGGGGTCGGCATCGCCCTCGACGGCTTCGGCAGCGGCTACGCGGCCATCAGTGCCCTGCGACGGCTTCCCGTGGACATGCTCAAGCTGGACCGGGGCCTGGTGGAAGGGGTGGTGGAGTCCGCCCGGCTCCACAAGATCACCGCAGGTCTGTTGCGGATCGCAAACGACCTGGGCATGCAGTCGGTGGCCGACGGGGTGGACCTCCCCGAGCAGGTCGCCGCCCTGCGCGCCATGGGTTGCACCCACGGCCAGGGAATGGCCTTTTCCGGCCCCCTCGACGAGTACAGGCTGCGCCGCGCCCTGGTGCGCGGTACGTTCCCCGTACCGGGCGGGGCGGTGCAGCCCGCCTTGGCCGGAGGCTCGCCGGCGGGTTCGATGGCCATCCACAGAGGCTCACATAATGAGACGCCCGTCCCACCTACTTGACATCCACCTCCCGCCGGAGGGAGGGTCAGTGTCATGCGCACCCGAATTCTCGTACTTGGAAAGCGCGTCGGCTGAAGCCGGGACCAGCATGTCCCCGCTCAACGCACCCGACGCGCTCCCCTCGCCTGCCTCCCGGCACGAGGGGTTTTTTGTTGCACTGGCACAGAGTCGAATCCTCGTAAAACCCTCAGCTTCGAGAAGAGAATGCCGATGACCGAGCAGGCCACCGGGGCCCACCATCCGCAGCCGCGGCCCCGTTCCGGCGGACACCAGTCCGCTGCAGTTGAGCACGTCACGGGTGCGCAGGCCCTCATCCGCTCTCTCGAAGAGGTGGGGTGCGACACCGTCTTCGGCATCCCGGGCGGCTGCATCCTCCCCGCGTACGACCCGATGATGGACTCCGAGAAGGTCCGCCACATCCTGGTCCGCCACGAGCAGGGCGCGGGTCACGCCGCCACCGGCTACGCGCAGGCCACCGGCAAGGTCGGCGTCTGTATGGCCACGTCCGGTCCGGGCGCCACGAACCTGGTCACCCCGATCGCCGACGCGCACATGGACTCCGTGCCGCTGGTCGCGATCACCGGTCAGGTCGCCTCCAAGGCGATTGGCACCGACGCCTTCCAGGAGGCGGACATCGTCGGCATCACGATGCCGATCACCAAGCACAACTTCCTGGTCACCAAGGCCGCGGACATCCCGCGGACCATCGCCCAGGCCTTCCACATCGCCTCCACCGGCCGCCCCGGTCCGGTCCTGGTCGACATCGCCAAGGACGCCCTCCAGGCGAAGACCACCTTCTCCTGGCCGCCCGCGCACGACCTCCCGGGCTACCGGCCGGTCACCAAGCCGCACGCCAAGCAGATCCGCGAGGCCGCCAAGCTCATCTGCCAGGCCAAGCGCCCGGTCCTGTACGTCGGCGGCGGCATCATGAAGTCCGGCGCGAGCGCCGAACTGAAGGTCCTCGCCGAGCTCACCGGCGTCCCGGTCACCACGACCCTGATGGCCCTGGGCGCCTTCCCCGACAGCCACCCGCTGCACGTCGGGATGCCCGGCATGCACGGCGCGGTCACCGCCGTCACCGCGCTCCAGAAGGCGGACCTGCTCATCGCGCTGGGCACCCGCTTCGACGACCGCGTCACCGGCAAGCTCGACAGCTTCGCCCCCTTCGCCAAGATCATCCACGCGGACATCGACCCGGCGGAGATCGGCAAGAACCGCGCCGTCGACGTCCCGATCGTCGGTGACGCCCGCGAGGTCATCGCCGACCTGGTCCAGGCCGTGCAGGCCGAGCACACCGACGGCAACGCCGGCGACTACAGCGCCTGGTGGAAGGACCTCAGCCGCTGGCGCGAGACGTACCCGCTGGGCTACGACCTGCCCGAGGACGGGATGCTCTCCCCCCAGCAGGTCATCGAGCGGATCGGCGCGCTCGCCCCGCAGGGCACCGTCTTCACCGCGGGCGTCGGCCAGCACCAGATGTGGGCCGCGCACTTCGTCCAGTACGAGGAGCCGCGCACCTGGCTCAACTCCGGCGGCGCCGGAACCATGGGCTACGCGGTCCCGGCCGCCATGGGCGCGAAGGTCGGCATGCCCGACCGCACCGTCTGGGCGATCGACGGCGACGGCTGCTTCCAGATGACCAATCAGGAACTGGCCACCTGCGCGCTGAACAACATCCCGATCAAGGTCGCGATCATCAACAACGGCGCCCTGGGCATGGTCCGCCAGTGGCAGACCCTCTTCTACAACCAGCGCTACTCCAACACGGTGCTGCACGGCGAGGAGACCGGTCACGCCGCCGCCGGCTCCCAGCTCGGCGAGTCCGCCGCCCCCCGCAAGGGCACCCGCGTCCCGGACTTCGTCAAGCTGTCCGAGGCCATGGGCTGCGTGGCGCTGCGCTGCGAGGACCCGGCCGACCTGGACAAGGTCATCGCCGAGGCCAACGCGATCAACGACCGCCCGGTCGTGATCGACTTCATCGTCCACGAGGACGCCATGGTGTGGCCGATGGTCGCCGCCGGCACCTCCAACGACGAGGTCATGGCAGCCCGGGGCGTCCGTCCCGACTTCGGCGACAACGAAGACGACTGAGCCGAGAGAGCCGAGAGAGAGAACGACCCACATGTCCAAGCACACGCTCTCCGTCCTGGTCGAGAACACGCCCGGCATCCTCGCCCGGATCGCCGCGCTGTTCTCCCGCCGCGGGTTCAACATCGACTCCCTCGCGGTCGGTGTCACCGAGCACCCCGACATCTCGCGCATCACCATCGTCGTGAACGTCGAGGACCTCCCGCTCGAACAGGTGACCAAGCAGCTCAACAAGCTGGTCAACGTGCTCAAGATCGTCGAGCTGGAGCCGCACAACGCCATCGAGCGCGAACTCGTCCTGGTGAAGGTCCGCGCCGACAACGAGACCCGCTCGCAGATCGTCGAGATCGTGCAGCTGTTCCGCGCCAAGACGGTCGACGTCTCCCCGGAGGCCGTCACCATCGAGGCCACCGGCGGCACCGACAAGCTGGGCGCGATGCTCAAGATGCTGGAGCCCTTCGGCATCAAGGAGCTCGTCCAGTCCGGCACGATCGCCATAGGGCGCGGCGGCCGGTCCATCACGGACCGCAGCCTGCGCGCGCTCGACCGCAGCGCCTGACTGCAGCGCCCCGGCCGCGGCTCCGACCGCGGCCGGCCGACCGACACGCCCCCGCCCGCATGGCGAGACCGGCGAACTCAGATTCCGTTCCCCGCCGTACGGTGGGTGCAACACCAGCGCACCAAGGAGATATCCCAGTGGCCGAGCTGTTCTACGAGAACGACGCCGACCTGTCCATCATCCAGGGCCGCAAGGTCGCTGTCATCGGCTACGGCAGCCAGGGCCACGCCCACGCGCTGTCGCTCCGTGACTCCGGCGTCGACGTCGTCGTCGGCCTGAAGGAGGGCTCGAAGTCCAAGGCCAAGGCCGAGGAGCAGGGTCTCAAGGTCGTTCCGGTGTCCGAGGCCGCCGCCTGGGCGAACGTCATCATGATCCTCACCCCGGACCCGCTCCAGGCCGAGATCTACGAGGAGTCCATCAAGGACCACCTCGAGGAGGGCGACGCGCTCTTCTTCGGCCACGGCTTCAACGTCCGCTACGGCTTCATCAAGCCCCCGGCCCACGTGGACGTCGCCCTGGTCGCCCCGAAGGGCCCGGGCCACCTGGTCCGCCGCCAGTACGAGGAAGGCCGCGGCGTGCCCTGCATCGCCGCCGTCGAGCAGGACCACTCGGGCAGTGCCTTCGCCCTCGCGCTCTCCTACGCGGCCGGCATCGGCGGCACCCGCGCCGGTGTCATCAAGACCACCTTCACCGAGGAGACCGAGACCGACCTGTTCGGTGAGCAGGCCGTCCTCTGCGGTGGCGCCTCCGCCCTGGTCAAGGCCGGTTTCGAGACCCTGACCGAGGCCGGCTACCAGCCGGAGATCGCGTACTTCGAGTGCCTGCACGAGCTGAAGCTCATCGTGGACCTCATGTACGAGGGCGGCCTGGAGAAGATGCGCTGGTCGGTCTCCGAGACCGCCGAGTGGGGCGACTACATCACCGGCCCCCGCGTCATCACCGACGCCACCAAGGCCGAGATGAAGAAGGTCCTCGCGGAGATCCAGAGCGGCGAGTTCGCCAACACCTGGATGGCCGAGTACAAGGCCGGTCTGCCGAAGTACAACGCGTACAAGAAGGCCGACGAGGAGCACCTGCTGGAGACCACCGGCAAGAAGCTGCGCAAGCTCATGAGCTGGGTCGACAGCGACGAGAGCTGATCTCGCGGCGGGGGGGGGGGGGGGGGGGGGGGGGGGGCCCCCCCCCCCCCCCCCCCCCGCCGCACACCACCGGACGGCCGGGACGGGTCCGGACGCCGCCCTTCCGGAGGGCGGCTTGTCCACCCCGGCCAACCACGGACGGGTGATCCTTCCGTACAGGCGGAAATCCGGGCCGCCAACGCCACTACACTGCTCAACACATACGCGTCAGGCCCACAGTGTCGTGCGTCTTCCACGCGGCTACCCCCTCCACGCCTGCGGCCGTCGGGACGGCCGTCCGCACTGGACTTGTGAGGACCCACGTGAGCTCGAAACCTGTCGTACTCATCGCCGAAGAGCTGTCGCCCGCAACGGTGGACGCACTCGGTCCGGACTTCGAGATCCGGCACGTCAACGGCGCCGACCGCGCCGAGCTGCTGCCCGCGATCGTCGACGCCGACGCGATCCTCGTCCGCTCCGCGACCAAGGTCGACGCCGAGGCCATCGCCGCGGCGAAGAAGCTGAGGGTCGTCGCCCGCGCCGGTGTCGGTCTGGACAACGTCGACGTCTCCGCCGCCACCAAGGCCGGCGTGATGGTCGTCAACGCCCCGACCTCCAACATCGTGACCGCCGCCGAGCTCGCCTGCGGCCTGCTCGTCGCCACCGCGCGCCACATCCCGCAGGCCAACACCGCGCTCAAGAACGGCGAGTGGAAGCGGAACAAGTACACCGGCGTCGAGCTGAGCGAGAAGACCCTCGGTGTCGTCGGCCTTGGCCGCATCGGCGTCCTGGTCGCCCAGCGCATGTCGGCCTTCGGCATGAAGATCGTCGCGTACGACCCCTACGTGCAGCCCGCGCGCGCCGCCCAGATGGGCGTCAAGATGCTGACGCTGGACGAGCTCCTGGAGGTCGCCGACTTCATCACCGTGCACCTGCCGAAGACCCCCGAGACCCTCGGTCTCATCGGGGACGAGGCCCTGCACAAGGTGAAGCCGTCCGTCCGCATCGTCAACGCCGCCCGCGGCGGGATCGTGGACGAGGCCGCGCTGTACACGGCCATCAAGGAGGGCCGCGTCGCCGGCGCCGGACTCGACGTGTACGCGAAGGAACCCTGCACGGACTCCCCGCTCTTCGAGCTCGACCAGGTCGTCTGCACCCCGCACCTCGGCGCGTCCACGGACGAGGCCCAGGAGAAGGCCGGTGTCTCGGTCGCCAAGTCGGTGCGCCTCGCGCTCGCCGGCGAGCTCGTGCCCGACGCGGTCAACGTCCAGGGCGGCGTCATCGCCGAGGACGTCCGTCCGGGCCTGCCCCTCGCCGAGAAGCTCGGCCGCATCTTCACCGCCCTGGCGGGCGAGGTCGCGGTCCGTCTCGACGTCGAGGTCTGCGGCGAGATCACCCAGCACGACGTCAAGGTGCTCGAACTCTCCGCGCTCAAGGGCGTGTTCGAGGACGTCGTCGACGAGACGGTCTCCTACGTCAACGCCCCGCTGTTCGCGCAGGAGCGCGGCGTCGAGGTGCGGCTGACGACGAGCTCGGAGTCCCCGGACCACCGCAACGTGGTGACCGTCCGCGGCACCCTGTCGGACGGCTCGGAGGTCTCGGTCTCCGGCACGCTCGCGGGTCCGAAGCACCTGCAGAAGATCGTCGGCATCGGCGAGTACGACGTGGACCTGGCGCTGGCCGACTTCATGGTCGTGCTGCGCTACACCGACCGCCCCGGCGTGGTCGGCACCGTCGGCCGCATCCTCGGCGAGGCCGGCCTGAACATCGCGGGCATGCAGGTCGCCCGTGCCGAGGAGGGCGGCGAGGCGCTCGTCGTCCTCACCGTCGACGCCGAGGTCCCGGGGGGCGTCCTCGCGGACATCTCCGAGGAGATCGGCGCCGCCTCGGCGCGCACGGTCAGCCTCGGCTGATCGCGCACACCCGCTGAACGGAGGAAGGGCCCGGGGGAGACCCCGGGCCCTTCCGCGTTCCACCGCCCGCGCCGCCCCCGTCAGGTGTACGTGCCCCCGGGCACGGGGGCTCCGGGTGCGGCGGCCGGTTCCGCCGCGGGCGGGGCGGGGGCTTCGGCCCGCCGCAGCAGGGTCGCGGCGAGCAGCGCCGCCCCGGCCAGCAGCAGCGCGCCGCCCCAGGCCGCGTACTGCATCCCGTGGACGAAGGCCTCGCGGGCCAGGTCCAGCACCCGGGCCCCCGCCGCCCCGCCGAGCTGGTGGGCGGTGGCCACGGCCCCGCCCAGGGTCTCCCGTACGGCGGGCTCGGAGTCCGCGAGGTCGCGGCGGTAGACCGCGGTGCCGATGCTGCCCAGTACGGCCATGCCGAGGGCGCCGCCGAACTCGGCGCCGGTCTCCAGCAGGGAGGCGGCGGAGCCGGCCTTCTCGGCGGGGGCCGCGCCGAGGGCCATGTCGGAGACGAGGGACATCACGGTGACGATCCCGGAGGCGAGGACGCCGGCCCCGGTCAGCGAGAGCCACAGGTCGTCGGTGTCCACCAGGCCGACCAGGAGGAAGCCGGCCGCGGCGAGGGCGAACCCGCCGGCGATGACCCGGGCCCGGCCCGCCGTCCGGGCCAGGGCGGCGGAGGCCGGGGCCGCGGCGCCGATGACGACCGAGGGGGCGAGGCTCCACAGCGCCGCTTCCAGGGGGCCCATGCCCAGCACGGACTGGAGGTACTGGGTGGTGAAGTAGGCCGATCCCATCATGGCGAAGGAGGCGACGGCGTTCAGGCCGATGCCCGCGCCGAAGCCGCGGTGGCGGAAGAGGTCCCGGCTGATCAGGGCGTCGTCCCGGGTGCGCTGGCGGCGTACGAAGGCGTATCCGAAGGCCAGGCCGACCGCGAGGCTGCCGCAGGAGAGCGGCTCCGGGCCCTCGGCGGCGATCTCCTTGAGCCCGTAGACGACCGGGAGCACGGCGGCCACCGACAGCGGGATGCTCGGCAGGTCCGCGCGGCCGGGGGCCGGGTCCTTGAACTCCGGGACCAGCACGGGGACCAGGACCAGGAGGAGCAGCATCGCGGGCACGTTGACGAGGAAGACCGAGCCCCAGTGGAAGTGGTCGAGCATCACCCCGCTCATGACCGAGCCGAGGGCGACGCCGCCGACCATGGCCCCGGACCAGATGGCGACGGCGCGGGCGCGCTGCCCGGCGTCCTGGAAGAGGTTGCGGACGAGGGCCAGCGTGGAGGGCATCAGGGTCGCGCCGCCGATGCCGAGCAGGACGCGAGCGGCGATCAGCATCTCGGCACTGGTGGCGAAGGCCGCGCCGACGGAGGCGAGACCGAAGGCGGTCGCACCGATCAGCAGCAGCTTGCGCCGGCCGATCCGGTCGCCGAGCGAGCCCATCGTGATCAGCAGGCCGGCGAGGGCGAAGGCGTAGCTGTCGAAGATCCAGAGCTGTTGGGTGGCGCTCGGGTCGAGCTCACGGGTGATGGCGGGGATGGCGAAGTAGAGGACGGAGACGTCCATCGAGACCAGGAGCAGCGGCAGCAACAGGACGGTGAAGGCGGTCCATTCGCGGCGGCCGGCGCGTCGCGCCGTGGCGGCGGGGTTCGTCATGAGGAGCAATGTACAGACGTTTAATACGGGTGTCTATGACGAGCGTATGGAACTTCTGTCTAGGACGGCCGTCTTGCTACCGTGGCGGCATGGGACATCGTGAAGATCTGCTCGAAGGTGCCAAGAAGTGCCTGGTCGAGAAGGGGTTCGTGCGCACGACGGCGCGCGACATCGTGAGTGCCTCCGGTACCAACCTGGCGTCCATCGGCTACCACTACGGCTCGAAGGACGCGCTTCTCACCCAGGCGTTCATCGCCTTGATGGAGGAGTGGGGCGAGGGCTTCCAAACCGGCCTGGGCGGCGAGGGCGGCTCGCTGGAGCGGTTCCGCGCGTTCTGGGAGGGCGTCCTGTCCGCACACGAGGAGTCGGGACCCGTCTGGTCGGCCAGCATGGAGGTGGCGCTGAGCGGGGAGCGGCTGCCCGAGCTGCGGGCGATGATCGCGGGCTCGCAGGCGCAGGGGCGCCGGGGGCTGATCGGCATGCTGACCGGCACCCCGGAGGACGAGCTGACGGACCGGGACGTGCGCACCCTGGGCGCCTTCTACCAGGCGCTGTTGAACGGCCTGATGATCCAGTGGCTCTTCGACCCGGCGACGGCGGCCACCGCCGAGGAGATCACCGAGGGAATGCGCCGGGCCGCCGGCGCGGCGCTGGGGGGCGGGGCGGCGGGAGCGGCCGCCGAGGGGTCCGCCGGCCGAGCGGGCAGCTGACGCGGCCACCGCCCGCCGGGGCCGTCCCGGGTGCGGTACGTCGCGAACCGGCGTGCGTGGGCCGGGCGTTGTGGGAACGGGCGGGTGGAGCGCCGCCGCCGCGGCCGGACGGGCGGCGGGCCGGCCGGCCGCGGCGGCCGTCACACGGTGATGACGACCTTGGCCCGCGCGTGCTCCACCTCGACGTAGCGGACGGCGTCGGCCACCTCGGCCAGCGGGTACGTGCGGTCGACGACCGGCGTCAGGCGTCCCGCCCCGACCAGCGCCGTCAGTGCCTCCAGGCCGTCGCGGTCCGGCGCCGCCGTGAGCACCCGCAGCCGCCGGCCGGCGAGGGGGGACAGCGCGTGGCCCCGCAGGACGAGCCCCATCGGGCCGAGCAGGCTGCCCCCTTCGGACACGCCGCCGCCGGACAGGACGAGCGTTCCCGTCGGGGTCAGCGCCCGGCGGTACGCGGTCAGCGAGCGGTTCCCCACCAGGTCGAACACGACGTCGTGGCGCCGCCCGCCCCGGGTGAAGTCCTCGCGGGCGTAGTCGAGGACGTGGTCGGCGCCGAGCGAGCGGACCAGCTCGGCGTTCCGCGCGCTGCACACGGCCGTCACCTCCGCGCCGAGGGCCTTGGCGATCTGCACGGCGAAGGTTCCCACCCCGCCCGACGCGCCGTTGACCAGGACCGTCCGTCCCGGCCCGACCCGCCCCAGGTCGCGCAGGCCCGCCAGTGCGGTGGTCCCCGCCAGCGGGAGGGCGGCCGCCTGCTCGAAGCTCAGGCCGGCCGGCTTCGGCGCCAGCCGTCCGGGTGCGGCGCACACGTACTCGGCGAACGTCCCGTCGGCCTCGCCGAACACCTCGTCGCCGGGGGCGAGTCCCCGGACGTCCCGGCCCACCGCCTCCACCCGGCCCGCGAAGTCCGTGCCCCGGACGCGGACCTTCGGTCTGCCGAGCCCGAACACCAGGCGGGCCAGGTACGGATCGCCCCGCACGTGGTGCCAGTCGCGGGCGTTGACCGAGGCCGCGCGGACCCGTACGAGCACCTCGCCGCCGGCGGGCACCGGCCGCTCGACCTCCCGCAGCTCCAGCACCTCGGGCGGGCCGTACCGGTCCTGGACGATCGCCTGCATCACGCCTCCGGGGTGCACGGGTTCCGTGCGGTGCGGGTCGGCCGGCCCGACGGCCGGCGCCACTCGCGACGCTAGGGGAGCGCGCTCCGTGCGGGCATCGGGGACGCCCCTGGCGGACGTCGGGGAGCGTCCCTAGGGGACGGCTCCGGTACGGGCCCCGGTACGGGTTCGGTACGGGCTCCGCGCGGCGCCCCGCCGGTGGTCGCAGGTGCTCCCGTCAGCCGTGCAGGTGGGATGCCTTGAGGGCCATGTGCAGCAGCAGGCGGTCCTCGCCCTCGCCCAGGTCGAGGCCGGTCAGCTGCTCCACCCGGGACAGGCGGTAGTACAGCGTCTGCCGGTGGATGCCCAGGGCCGCCGCCGCGCGGCCCGCCTGCCCGGCGGAGTCCAGGAACACCTCGGCCGTGCGCGCGAGTTCGCGATGGGCCGGGCCCAGCAGGGCGCGCGTCGACGGGTCGTCCACCGGGCCCGGGGCGAGCGCCGCCAGCAACCGGTACGGGCCGATCTGCGACCACTGGGCGACCGGTCCGAGCCGCGGCTGGGCCGCGGCCGCCCGCGCCGCGGCCAGGGCCTGGTCCCAGGCGCCGTGGAGGTCCGCGAGGGTGCGTACGGGGTCGCCCACGCCGGCGGTCACGACCTGCGGCGGCGCGGCGGATCCGCCGCCGGTGGCGCCGCCGCCCGAGCCGCCCGTGCCGTTCCGTGGTCCGGTCTGGGCGCCCGCGCCGGCCGTGGCGCCCGCGCCGCCCGCTCCCGCGCCGTCACCCGGGGTGCGGGGCAGCAGGCGGGCCACCGCCGTCAGCGCGGGGGCCAGGGCGTCCGTCGAGCGGAGCCGGACCAGCACCGCCAGCGCCTGGCCGCCCTCCGCGCCACCGCCCTCGGCCGCCGCCGCGCGGGGGACCACGCACACCGCCGCCGCGCCCGGTACCGTCCCCGGGGCGTCCCCGGTCCACGGCGCCACGCACACCGCCGCGTGGAGCCCGTCGCCGCCCGGCCCCAGCGCCGCCCGGAGCGCCGCCACCGCCATGTCCCGCTGCCACCCCCGTGCGGCGGTGAGCACCGCCAGGAACTCCCGCGACAGGTCGGCCCCTGCCTTCGCCTCCTCGGCCAGCAGGGTCCCGACCCGCTCCGCCACCTCCATGGCCGCGGCGAGGGCCTCCGGCCCGGGGCCGGGCTCCTGGTCGAGGAGCCACACGTAGCCCTGGACGATGCCCCGGTACCGCACCGGCAGGCAGATCCGCCCCCGGAACACCCCCGCGTCCGGCGCCGCCGGAATCCGTACGGGACCCGTGGCGCGGGCGATGCCGAAGCCCTCGAACCAGGAGCGCACGGCGGCCGTGGACTGCCGCGTCAGGATCGAGCGGGTCCGTACGGGGTCCATCGCGAGGTCGTCGTCGCTGTCGTGCGCGCCGAAGGCGATCAGGCGGAAGTCCCGGTTCTCCAGCGTCGCCGGGGCGCCGAGCAGCGCCGAGATCTCGTCCACCAGGTCCTGGTAATCGCCCTTCACCCCGCCATTCTCCCACCTGCGGACCGGCCTCTCAGACATCTGTATGAGATCCGGGACACGGATGCGTGACAGCTGTCGATGGCAGAGGATCAAAGCGATCCTTAGGTTTCACGGTGGTTTTACTTGTGGTTTTGCCAGCGCTCCCGCTCGCGTTCTTCTACTGCCACCCGTTGGAGGTGCCCTCGTGCTGGGTCCCGTGATCCTCGCCGCCTCGCGCAGCGACAAGATGCGCCGCATCGTCTCCGCCGCCCCCGTGACCAAGCCCGTGGTGACCCGGTTCATCCCCGGCGAGACGGTCGACCAGGTCATCCCGATCGTCGAGGAGCTCACCCGCAACGGCCTCGAGGTCACCCTCGACGTGGTCGGCGAGGACATCACCGAGGTGGCGCAGTCGCACGCGGCCCGCGACGCGTACCTGCTGCTCATCGAGCGCCTCGCGGAGCTCGGCCTCGGCGAGAGCGTCGAGATGTCGGTGAAGCTGTCGATGTTCGGCCAGGCGCTGGAAGGCGGCCACGAGCTCGCCCTCGCCAACGTCCGCCCGGTCGTCGAGGCGGCCGCCGCCATCGGCACCACCGTGACCCTGGACGCCGAGGACCACACCACCCTCGACTCGATGTTCGCCATCCACGAGGAGCTGCGCCGCGACTTCCCGCAGACCGGATGCGTGATCCAGGCGTACCTGTTCCGCACGGAGGCCGACGCCCGCCGCCTGGCCGCCGCCGGCAGCCGCGTCCGCATCGTGAAGGGCGCCTACAAGGAGCCCGCCGAGGTCGCGTACCTGGACAAGGCCGAGATCGACAAGGCGTACGTCCGCATCATGAGGATCCTCATGGACGGCGAGGGCTACCCGATGATCGGGTCCCACGACCCGCGGCTGATCGCGATCGCCCAGGAGCTGGCACGGCAGGCCGGGCGCAAGCTCGACGAGTACGAGTTCCAGATGCTGTACGGCATCCGCGGCGAGGAGCACCTGCGGCTCGCCGCCGAGGGACACCGGATGCGCGTGTACACCGCGTACGGGACCGACTGGTACGGCTACTTCATGCGCCGCCTGGCGGAGAAGCCGGCCAACCTGCTCTTCTTCCTCCGCTCGATGATCACCAAGAACTAGCCAAGAACTAGGTCAAGGAGTTACCAGCCCCATGGATGCTGTGACCCAGGTCCCCGCGCCGGTCAACGAGCCGGTCCACTCGTACGCCCCCGGCACCCCGGAGCGCGCGCGGCTCGAAGAGCAGCTCAAGCAGCTGTCCGAGAACCCCATCGACCTTCCGATGACGATCAACGGCGTCAAGCGGATGGGCGGCGGCGAGCGCTTCGACGTGGTCCAGCCGCACGACCACAAGTCCGTCATCGGGACCTTCGCCCACGCCACCGAGGCCGACGCGCAGGAGGCGGTCGACGCCGCCCTCGCCGCCGCCCCGGCGTGGCGCGCGATGTCCTTCGACGACCGCGCTGCGATCATCCTGCGCGCCGCCGAGCTGCTGTCCGGCCCGTGGCGCGAGAAGCTGGCCGCCTCGACCATGCTGGGCCAGTCGAAGACGGCGCAGCAGGCCGAGATCGACACCCCGTGCGAGCTCGTCGACTTCTGGCGGTTCAACGTCCACTTCGCGCGCCGGATCCTGGCCGAGCAGCCGGTCGCGAACTCCGCCGGCGTGTGGAACCGCAGCGACCACCGCCCGCTCGAGGGCTTCGTGTACGCGATCACGCCGTTCAACTTCACGGCCATCGCCGGCAACCTGCCGACCGCGCCCGCCCTCATGGGCAACGTGGTCGTGTGGAAGCCGTCCCCGACGCAGACCCACTCCGCGGTCCTCCTCATGGAGCTGCTGGAGGAGGCCGGTCTCCCGAAGGGCGTCATCAACCTGGTCACGGGCGACGGCATCGCGGTCTCCGAGGTGGCCCTGAACCACCCCGAGCTGGCCGGCATCCACTTCACCGGCTCGACCAAGACCTTCCAGTACCTGTGGAAGACGGTCGGCAACAACATCGAGAAGTACAAGTCCTACCCGCGCCTGGTCGGCGAGACCGGCGGCAAGGACTTCGTCGTCGCGCACCCGTCCGCGGACCGCGCCACCCTGAAGACCGCCCTGACCCGCGGCTCCTTCGAGTACCAGGGCCAGAAGTGTTCGGCGTCCTCGCGCGCCTACGTTCCGGCCTCGATCTGGAACGACGGCTTCAAGGAGTCGCTCGCGGCCGAGGTGAACGGCATCGCCATGGGCGACGTCCGCGACCTCACCAACTTCATCGGCGCCGTCATCGACGAGCGTTCCTTCGCGAAGAACAAGGCCGCGATCGACCGCGCGGCCGCCGACCCGACCTGCGAGATCGTCGCGGGCGGCACGTACGACGACGCGGAGGGCTACTTCGTCCGCCCGACCGTCATCGCCTGCTCGGACCCGGAGAACGAGGTCTTCACGACCGAGTACTTCGGCCCGATCCTGGCCGTGCACGTCTACGACGACGCCGACTACGAGGCCGTGCTGGCCCAGATGGAGTCCGTCTCGGCGTACGCCCTGACCGGATCGATCATCGCCGCCGACCGCTACGCGGCGGCGGACGCGATGGAGAAGCTCCGCTTCGCGGCGGGCAACTTCTACATCAACGACAAGTCGACCGGCGCCGTCGTCGGCCAGCAGCCCTTCGGCGGCGGCCGCGCCTCGGGAACGAACGACAAGGCGGGCGCGGCGACGAACCTGCAGCGCTGGACGTCGACGCGCTCCATCAAGGAGACCCTGGTCGCGCCGACCGACTACCCGTACCCCCACATGGGCTGACCTCCCGGCCCCCTGAAACCCCGCCCCCGCTCCGGTACCCCCAAGTCCGGAGCGGGGGCGGTCCCATGTCGCGGCGGGCGGGCGCGGGGGAGGGGGTCAGACCTCCACGATGACCTGGTCCAGGGACTTGCGGACCAGGTCCGGGACCTCGCAGTCCGGGGCCGGGTAGCCCACCGGGATCACGGCGAAGGCCTTCTCGTTCTCTGGGCGGTTCAGGACGTGGCTGAGGAAGCGCATCGGGCTGGGGGTGTGGATCAGTGCGGCCAGCCCCGACAGGTGCAGGGCGGACAGCAGCATGCCGACCGCGATGCCGACCGACTCGTCGACGTAGTAGTGCTTGTGCTTCGTGCCGTCCGGGCCCAGCCAGTAGCGCTGCTGGAAGACCACGATCAGGGCCGGGGCGTCGGTGAGGTGGGTCTTCACGGCGTCCGTGCCCAGGGGGCGCAGGGCCGCGAGCCACTCGTCGCCGAGCCGGCCGTCGTACGAGAGCACCTCCTCCTGCTCGGCGGCGGCGCGGATCTGCTGCCGCACGGCCGGGTCCTTGACCAGGACGAAGGTCCACGGCTGCTGGTGGGCGCCGGACGGGGCGGTCGCGGCGCAGGCGACGGCGTCCCGCACGACCTGGTCGGGCACCGGGTCCGGGGAGAAGTGGCGTACGGTCCGCCGCTCGTCCATCCGCGCGCGCAACTCGGCGGCCCGCGCGAGGGATTCCGCACCCGGCATGCGCGCGGGCCGGTAGGGGGCGGAGCGGTACGGCTGGCCGTGGATCGGGGTCCACTGCTGGGTATCGGGCGACATGGGGCGAGTCTGCCGACGCAATGGTCCAGACCGCCAGGGTCGCGTCGGCCGAATCCGGCCGGTGGAAAGTGCGCGGCGTCCGCAATGCGGTCCTTGGTACGGTCGCGGGACGTCCACTCCCGGTACACCGACTGGCTGGAGCAGCGATGAGCACCCGGACCGTCCACACCTCGGAGCTGACCGCCGAGGAGCTCGCGGAGGTCCGTAGCCTGCTGCTCGGGGCGTTCGGCGGGGACTTCGGCGACGAGGACTTCGAGCACGCGCTCGGTGGCGTGCACGTCCTGGTGCGGGACGCCGACGGGCGGCTCGCCGCGCACGGGAGCGTCGTCCAGCGGCGGGCCGTGCACCGGGGGCGGGCGTTGCGGACGGGGTACGTGGAGGCCGTCGCCGTACGGGCCGACCGGCGCCGCCAGGGGCTCGGCGGGGTGGTCATGGACGGGCTGGAGCGGGTCATCGGGCGGGCCTACGTGCTCGGGGCGCTGTCGGCGTCCGAGGACGGGGCCGGGCTGTACGCCGGGCGCGGCTGGAGCGTGTGGGGCGGGCAGCTCGGGGTCCTCGGCCCCGGCGGGCCGGAGCGGCTCGCCGGGGAGGAGGGGTCCACCTACGTGTGGGCGTCGCCCGGCGGGGCCCTGCCGGACCCGGCTGGGCGGCTCGACTTCGACTGGCGCAACGGGGACGTGCTGTAGCCGCCGCTACGACCCCGTGACGCTCGGGGCTCCGGTCTCGATGTGGCCGGTGTAGCGGCGCGACCAGGTGCCGTCGGAGTCGGCCAGGATCGTGAAGTCGTACCAGCCGTTCTGGTACGCCACCGCGTTGAAGTGGTCCTCGCGGGAGGAGTTCGCCGGGACCGCGTAGGTCCACGGGCCGTCCGTGCGGTAGGCGTTGGAGCGGATCGTGAAGGTGACCGGGGCGGCGGAGGCGTTCGTCAGCCGGAAGTGGACCGCCGTCCTGCCGGTGCCCGGCTCGGTCGCGAAGCGGGCCGCGACCTCCAGGGCCTTGCCCGGCTTGGTCGCGTCGCCGATGAAGCGGCGCAGGAAGCGGTTCGGGCCGTGCATCGAGAGGTCGTACTTGCCGGAGCCGTGGCCCAGGCCGATGTTGAAGTAGTCCGTCGCGACCGCGCCCGGGTCCACGGTGTACTGCCAGGCCGCCGTGTCCCGGTGCTGGTGCGGGTGGATCGAGAAGTGCGCCGCCCGCTTCGCCTCGGCGCCCTGGTTGGACATGGAGAACCAGGCCAGGATCTTGCCGGCCGCCCCGAACTCGAAGCGGTCCAGGTTGCCGTTGACCTGGTACGGGAGCGCTCGCGCCGGGCGGGTGCCCGGCTCCTGCGCGGGGAGGGCGTTGTCCTGCGGGACCGGGTTCGGGAGCGGTGCGCAGGTGGACTGGCCGATCACCTTCGCGGTGGACGGGAGGCCCGCCGGGACGCCGTAGACCGGGTGCGCGAAGTCGAAGACGCCCGTCAGGTCGCCGGTCACCCGGCGGCGCCACGCGCTGATGTTCGGACAGGTGGCGGGCGTGCCGAGGGCGGCCGTCCACCGCTCCATGAACCGCAGCACCGAGGTGTGGTCGAAGACCTCCGAGCTCACCCAGCCGCCCCGCGTCCACGGGGACATCACGATCATCGGGACCCGGAAGCCGAGCCCGATCGGGAGGCCGTCCAGGTACTCGCCGGGCGTGCCGGGCGGGGCGACGGGCGGCGGAACGTGGTCGAAGAATCCGTCGTTCTCGTCGTAGTTCAGGAACAGGACGGTGGAGTCGAAGACCTCCGGGTTCGCGGCGAGCGCCCGGTAGACGAGGTCCACGAAGTGCGCGCCGTCACCGGGCGGGGCGTACGGGTGCTCGGAGAAGGCCTCGTTCGCCACGACCCAGGACACCTGCGGGAGCGTGCCGGCCACGGAGTCGGCGCGGATCGCCGCCGCGATGTCGTCCGGGGTGGAGCCGGTGACCCGTGGGACCGAGCTCATGCCCCGGTCCCACAGCGGGTTGCCGGGGGCCGCGTCGGTGAACTTCTTGAAGTAGGCCAGGCCGTTGTCCCCGTAGTTGTCCTGGGCGTTCTGGTAGACCTTCCAGCTCACGCCGGCCCGCTGGAGGGCCTCCGCGTACGTCTCCCAGGTCAGGCCGGACTCGTCCCCGCCGTCCTTGCTGCCCGCGTCGATCCTGCCGCTCCACAGGAAGGTGCGGTTCGGGCCGGTCGCGCTGAGCGCGGAGCAGAAGTAGCCGTCGCAGACCGTGTAGTGGTCGGCGAGCCCGTAGTGGAAGGGGATGTCGCCGCGGTCCAGGTAGCCGAGGGTGCGGGTGTTGCCGACGCCGGTGACGAAGTTGTCCATCCGGCCCTTGTTCCAGGCGGCGTGCTGCGAGGTCCAGCTGTGCGGGAGGTCGCCGTTGCACTGGGCGAGGGTCTCGCCGTCGGCCCCGCCCGCCGGCGGGGTGGCGGACAGCTTCCACGGGTACTGGCGGCCGCCCCAGTTGGGCTGGTTGAAGGCGCCCCACCCGCCGGGTATGTTGCCGGCCGCGCGGTCGCCGAAGCCCCGGACGCCCCGGAGCCTGCCGAAGTAGTGGTCGAAGCTGCGGTTCTCCTGCATCAGGATCACCACGTGCTTCACGTCGGTGAGGGTGCCGCTCGCGGCGGCGGCCGCCGCCGAGGCGGGCGCGGCGCCGGGCAGCGCCGCCCCCGCCACGAGTCCGGCGCCGATACCCACGAACCCTCGGCGGCTGATCGGTGTCACTGGCCCCTCGCCTCCCGCTCACGTGCCCCGGCGGCACATTGCCCGCAAGAGTGGCGGCACCCGCGCCAAAGGTCTACAGCCGTGCGGTAAGAACTCGGTGAACATCGGTGTGGCCCGGTTCAGCCGTCCAGACGGACCAGCATCTTGCCCAGGTTGTCGCCCCTGAGCATGCCCCTGAACGCCTCCACCGTGTGCTCGAAGCCCTGCACAACGGTGGTGTCGGTGCCGATCCGGCCGCTCCGCAGGTGGGGTACGAGGAAGTCCTCCAGTTCGTCCTGCAGATTGGTGTGATTGCGAACCAATACCCCTTCCAGGCGCAGCGACTTGTGTACGACCTCGAAGAGGTTGCGGGGCGCGGCGGGGGAGCGGTCGCCGTTGTACATCGACACGGCGCCGACCCAGGCGATGCGCCCGTACTCGCGCAAGCCGTCGATCGCGCCCGCCAGGTGGTCGCCGCCCACGTTGTCCACGTAGACGTCGATGCCGTCGGGTGCGGCCCGCGCGAGCTGCTCGCCGACCGGCCCGTCGTGGTAGTCGAAGGCCGCGTCGAAGCCGAGCTCCCCGGTGAGGTGACGGACCTTCGCCGCCGAGCCCGCGCTGCCGATGATCCGGCCGGCGCCGAGCAGCCGGGCGATGCGGCCGGCGGCCGTGCCGACGCCGCCGGCCGCGGCGGAGACGAAGAGGTCCTCGCCCGCGCGCAGGGCCGCGGTCCGGGTCAGGGCGGCGTACGCGGTCAGGCCGGTGCCGCCGAGGATCGAGAGGTAGGCCTCCAGCGGGATCCCCTCGTGGCCGCGGAGCCTGCGGGTGCCGTCCGCGCCGAGGGTGACGAGGGAGTGCGTGCGCCAGCCCGCGCGGTGGAAGACGAGGTCGCCCTCGGCCAGGCCCGGGTCGCGGGAGGCGGTCACCCGGCCCACCGCCCGCCCCTCCAGCGGGGTGTTCAGCTCGAAGCCGCCCTCGCTGCCGTCCATCAGGCCGCGGTGGTACGGGTCCACCGAGAGCAGCAGGTTCTCCACCAGCGCGGTCCCGGGGGCGGGCTCCGGAACCGGGAAGGAGACGCGGGCGAAGTCGGCGGCGGCCGGGAAGCCGGCGGGGCGGGCGGTCTGGTGGACGGCGTGGGCCGTGCGCGTGGTCATGGGCCCGACGCTAGGAAGGAATCCCCCGGCCGGGCAGGGGGTTGCGCTCATGGAAGCCGCACGCCCATGCATCACGCTCATAGAACGAGGTGGGAGCCCCCGTGGCCGATCTCCTCCCGCAGGAACTCCGGATCCTGGTCGCCGTCGCCGAGACCGGCGGCTTCTCCGCCGCGGCAGCCGTGCTCGGCCTGACCCAGTCCGCGGTCTCGCACGCGGTGCGCGGCACCGAGGCCAAGGTCGGCGCCGTCCTCTTCGAGCGGGGGCGCACCGGCGCCCGCCCCACCCCGGCGGGGGAGCGGGCCGCGGCCCACGCCCGCCGCATCCTGCGGCTGTACGAGGTCATGGGCGAGGAGGTGCGCGGCGCCGGCCGGGCCGCCCCGGACCGGGACGCCGTCGAGGGGGTCCTGCGCATCGCGGCGTTCCGCAGCGCGGCCCTGCACCTGCTGCCGCCCGCCCTGGAGCGGCTCGCCGCCCGGCACCCCGGCATCCGCCCCGAGGTGCGGGTGGTGCGCGAACTCGGCCCCGGCGTCGCCGGGGAGGTCGCGGCCGGCCGCGCCGACCTCGGCATCGCGACCCTGGGCGGCGGATCCGGGGACCTGCCGCCGGGGCTGCTGGGCGGGGTGCTCGTGGAGGAGGCGTACGCCCTGGTCCACCCGGCGGGACACCCGGACCCGAGGGCGCTGCCGCTCCTGGACTGGGACGAGAACTGCGGTTCCGCCACGCGCGCGTGGTGGCGGGCCCAGGACTGGATCCCGCGGGCCACCGTCAAGGCCGAGGACGACGGGATGGTGCTGACGATGGTCGGCCGCGGCCTCGGCATGGCGATCCTCCCGGAACTGTCCCTGCGGGAGGCCGTCCCGGGCGTGGAGATCACCGGTCTGGGCTCCCCGCGCCCCGTGAGGACGGTGGGATACGTCACCACGGCGGAATCTGCGGCGACCCGCACGGTGAGGGCTCTGATCAGGGAACTCCGCTCCAGGAAGGGCTGAAACGGACGTCCGCCGGGGGGTCCGCGGCCGGCTCCGGCGTCTCAGATAGTAGGAAGTCCGAGTAAGTGCGGAGACATACAGCCGGACCTGGCCTAGCTTTGTAGGAGCCGAACGTCTCGCCGATCCGGCGAATGGCGGTCGTGAGCGCGCGCCCCTGGCAGGCAACCCCTGCGGCGCACCGCTCCCCGCCTCTTCCGGCGCCTTGAAGGAACCCCTCATCCGTGGCCCCGCCACGCCGTGATCTCAAGGAGTCGATCACCATGACCCCCACCACCGCTGCCGTCCGCCGTGTCCGCCACTCCTCCACGGCGGACTCCGACCGCAAGAACGCCGCCGCCGCCCTCCAGCGTGCCCTGGACCGCCGGGACAACGGCGGCTCGACCGGCCACTGAGCCCGCGCAGGGCCGCTGAGCAGGCCTTCGCCCACCGTCGCCCCGGACATGTTGCGTTCACGATGGTCCACATGGTGGACGCAATATGTCTGAGGGCTGGGACACGGAGTACGGTTTCGCCATGTCGACCAGCATCAATCTCGCAGTGATCCCCGGTGATGGCATCGGCCAGGAAGTCGTGGCTCAGGGACTCAAGGTCCTTACCGCGGTCCTGCCCCAGGATGTGAAGCTGGAGACCAGGCAATACGATCTCGGGGCCCAGCGCTGGCACCGCACCGGTGAAACCCTCCCGGACGCGGAGCTGGAGGCCCTCAAGCACCACGACGCGATCCTGCTGGGCGCCATCGGCGACCCCTCGGTCCCGTCCGGCGTACTGGAGCGCGGTCTGCTGCTGAAGCTCCGCTTCGCGTTCGACCACTTCATCAACCTGCGCCCGTCGAAGCTGTTCCCGAACACCGCCACCCCGCTGGCCGGCCGTCCGGAGATCGACTTCGTCGTGGTCCGCGAGGGCACCGAGGGTCCCTACACCGGCAACGGCGGCTCCCTGCGCACCGGCACCCCCGCCGAGGTGGCCACCGAGGTCAGCATCAACACCGCGTACGGCGTCGAGCGCGTCGTCCGCGACGCGTACGAGCGGGCGAACGCCCGCCCCCGCAAGAAGCTGACGCTGGTCCACAAGAACAACGTCCTCGTGTACGCGGGCCACCTGTGGAAGAACGTCTTCGACACCGTCGGCCGGGAGTACCCCGAAGTCACCACCGACTACCTGCACGTCGACGCCGCGACGATCTTCTTCGTCACCCAGCCGGAGCGCTTCGACGTCATCGTCACGGACAACCTCTTCGGTGACATCCTCACCGACCTGGCCGCCGCCGTGACCGGCGGGATCGGCCTGGCCGCGTCCGGGAACGTCAACCCGACCGGCGCCTTCCCGTCCATGTTCGAGCCGGTCCACGGCTCGGCCCCGGACATCGCGGGCACCGGCAAGGCCGACCCGACCGCGACGATCCTCTCCGTCGCCCTCCTGCTGCGCCACCTGGGCTACGAGGCCCAGGCCGCCCGCATCGAGGACGCGGTCTCCGCCGACCTCGCGGAGCGCGACGGCACCTTCCGCTCCACCGACGCCATCGGCGACGCCCTCGCCGCACGCGTAGCCGGCTGACCCGGCCGCTCCACCTCCAGGAAGCCGCCGGGTCGCGATCGACGCCCCGGCGGCTTTTCCTGTGCGGCCCCGGGTGTCACCATCTCCCCTGGGCCGCAATCCCCCCGTTTCACCGAAGTCCCCGCGCGCGCGATAATCGAACGCGAGGCCGCTGAATACGGGGAAGCTCGGACGTCCTAGTACGCATGAGCGCGGTCCGCCATACACAACGGTGAAGGACAAGCACTCATGACGACGCCCACGATCGAGCTCAAGCCCTCCTCGAACCCGCTGTCCGACGCGGAGCGCGAGGCGATCCTGGCCAGCCCCGGATTCGGCCGCCACTTCACCGACAACATGGTGACGATCAAGTGGACCGAGGGCCGCGGCTGGCACGACGCCGAGCTGGTCCCGTACGCGCCGCTGTCGATCGACCCGGCCAACATGACCCTGCACTACGCGCAGACGATCTTCGAGGGCCTGAAGGCCTACCGCCAGCCCGACGGCACCGTGGCCACCTTCCGCCCCGAGGCCAACGCCACGCGCTTCCAGGCCTCCGCCCGCCGCATGGCCATGCCGGAGCTGCCCGTCGACCTGTTCATCTCGGCGTGCGACGCCCTGATCAAGCAGGACCGCGCATGGGTCCCGGACTCCGGCGAGGCCTCGCTCTACCTGCGGCCGTTCATGTTCGCGTCCGAGGTCGGCCTGGGCGTCCGCCCGGCCAACGAGTTCCTCTTCATCGTCATCGCCTCGCCCGCCGGGGCCTACTTCCCGGGCGGCGTCAAGCCCGTCTCCGTGTGGCTCTCCGAGGACTACGTGCGCGCCGTCAAGGGCGGCACCGGCGCCGCCAAGACCGGCGGCAACTACGCGGCGTCCCTCGTCGCCCAGGCCCAGGCCGCCTCGCACGGCTGCGACCAGGTGGTCTGGCTCGACGCCGTCGAGCACCGCTGGATCGAGGAGATGGGCGGGATGAACCTGTACTTCGTGTACGGCGACCGCATCGTCACCCCCGAGCTCACCGGCTCGCTCCTCCCGGGCATCACCCGCGACTCCCTCCTCACCATCGCCCGCGACCTCGGCTACACCGCCGAAGAGGGCCGCATCACCACCGAGGACTGGAAGCGCGACAACGAGAACGGCACCCTCACCGAGGTCTTCGCCTGCGGCACCGCCGCCGTCATCACCCCGGTCGGCTCGGTCAAGTCCGAGCGCGCCGACTGGACCCAGGGCGACGGCGAGCCCGGCCGGGTCACCATGCGCCTGCGCAAGGCGCTGCTGGAACTCCAGACCGGCCACGCCGCCGACGCGCACGGCTGGATGCACCCGCTCGGCTAGGGCGACCGCGCAAGGCCGCCCACGACCGACCGCATACGAGGGCCCGCGTCGAAGGCCCGCGTACGAAGGCCCGCGCCCCGGAAGCTCCGGTGGCGCGGGCCTTCGTCGTGCGCGGGCGGGGCTCAGGCCGCCGTCCGCACCGCCGGGTCCCCGGCCGGGACCGGGGCCGGGGAGGCGCCGGCGGTCAGGGCGGCGTACACGAGGCCGCCGGTGAGGCCCGACAGGACGAAGGAGCAGTCCACCCCGCCGGTCAGGGCCAGCAGCGGGCCCTCGTAGAAGGGGGTGGTCACGGCGAGGAGGCCGACCCCGGCGCCGACCGCCCAGGCGGCGGTCGCGCGCGGGTTCCAGCCGCTGCGGTACCAGTACGCCCCGCCGACCGAGCGGCGGTTGAAGACCTGGAGGGCCTCGGCGTCGTACTGCCCGCGGCAGCGCGCGTAACCGATCAGGGTGATCACGGCCCAGGGGGTGCCGACCGCGGTCAGCAGCAGGACGAAGGAGGTCATCGCGGCCTGCGCGTTCCACCCGAAGGAACCGACGAAGACGAAGGCGGTGGCGACGGCCGCGGCCGCCAGGGTGGCCGTGGTGCGCGTGGCCCGGGGGAGGATCGCGTCGAGGTCGAGCCCCATGGAGTAGAGCATCAGCCCGGCGTTGCCCACCGAACCGGCCGCGGCCGCGGCGAGCAGCGGGAGCAGGTACCAGGAGGGCGCGGCGGCCACGAGGGGACCGGCGTACTCGGCGCCCGCCCGGGCGGCGAGCGCGGTGAAGGTGCCGAACAGCTGAGGGACCAGGAGCCCGGCGAGCAGACCGAGGGCGGTGGCGCCGAGCACCGTGCGGGAGGTGTGCCGGCGGGGGGAGACGTAGCGGGTGTAGTCGCCGAGCAGCGTGATGAACGCGACGGGCCCGCTGAGGCCGGCGGCGACCGCGGCGAGCAGCCAGGTCGGCCAGAACGAGCCGAGGAGGTACGGGGTGTCCGGCGGGGCGGCGGCGGTGAAGTCGCCGGAGTAGGCGAACACGCCGACCGCGAGCAGCACCAGCATGCCGACGGACAGGACCTTGCTCATGCGCAGGAGCAGCCGGTAGCCGAAGACGGCCCCGACGACGGTGCAGACGGCCAGTGCGCCGTACATCGCGGCCCGCGTGAGGCCGGTGTCCGGGAGTCCGGTGAGCCGTGAGAGGACGCCGGCCATCACGTCGCCGCCGACCCACAGAGTCAGCGCGGTGTAGCCCAGCGAGAGCAGCAGGCCGACCACCGAGCCGACGAGGCGGCCGCGGACGCCGAACTGGGCGCCGCTGGAGGTGGAGAGGTTGGTGCCGGTGCGCAGGGAGACGAGCGCGAGCGGCGCGGTGAAGGCGATGCCGACGAGGGTGCCGGTCACGATGGCGGTGACCGAGGGCCACAGGCCCAGTCCGAAGGACGGGGGCAGCCAGCCGAAGACGATCACACCGAGGCAGAGGTTGGAGCCGAGCAGGATCGACATCAGGTCACGGGGACCACTCGTCCGCTCCTCCTCGGGGATGGTGTCGACTCCGCGCTGTTCGATGGGCATGGGGGACTCCCTTGGCAGGGCGGGGGGTGGTCGCACAGTGTTTGAGCGACACTCAATGTGACGCACGTCAGTGGGCCGGGTCAATGATTCCCTCCTACGAGATGAAGAGTTAGAGTGATGCTCTAACCCATCGACTCAAGAGGTGGTGGATCGGCGTGCGGCTGACCCCTACGGAGCGCGACCGGCTGCTGCTCCGCAGCGCTGCGGAACTGGCGAGGGCCCGACGGACCCGTGGCCTGAAACTCAACGTCCCGGAGGCCACCGCGCTGATCGCGGACACGGTCTGCGAGGCGGCGCGCGACGGCAAGCGGCTGGCGGAGGCCATCGAGGAGGCCCGCTCGGTGCTGGGCCCGGACGACGTCCTGCCCGGCGTCTGCGACGTGGTCACCGAGGTGCACGTGGAAGCCGTCTTCGACGACGGATCGCGCCTCGCGGTCGTCTCGGCCCCGATCCGGGGCGCCGTCCCGCTCGGCGACGACGCCCCGGGCGCCGTGGTCCCCGGGCCGGGCGTGCCGCAGCCGGAGCCCGTCCTCCACCTGAGGGTGCGCAACACCGCGGCGGTCCCGGTGAGCGTGACCTCGCACTTCCACTTCTTCGAGGCCAACCCGCGCCTGGACTTCGACCGGGCCGCCGCCTACGGCATGCGGCTGTGCGTGCCCGCCGGCTCGTCCGTGCGGTTCGACCCGCACGGGGAGGGCGAGGTGGGCCTGGTCCCGATCGGCGGTGACCGGATCGCGATCGGTTTCGCGGGGCTGGTCGACGGTCCGCTGGACGCCCCGGGTGCGAAGGGTGAGGCCCTGCGCCGGGCCGCGGCGTGCGGCTACCTCGGTACGAGCACCCCGGAAGGGAACCCCGCATGAGCCGCCAGACCCCTCACAGCGACCACTGCGCCCCGGGCGGTCGGCACATCGATCCGCACGAGTATGCGGCGGTGCACGGTCCGCGGGCGGGGGACCGGGTCCGGCTGGGTGATTCGGGGCTCACGGTGCGGGTGGAGTCGGACGCGCAGCGGGCGGGGGACGAGTTCCTGGCGGGTTTCGGGAAGACGGCGCGGGACGGGCTGCACCTGAAGGCGGCGGCGGTCCGTGACACGTGTGACGTGGTGATCAGCAACGTGCTGGTCATCGACGCGGTGCTCGGGATCCGCAAGGTGTCCATCGGCATTCGTGAGGGGCGGATCCACGCGATCGGGCGGGCCGGCAATCCCGACACCCTCGACGGCGTCGACGTCGTCGTCGGCACCGGTACCTCGATCGTCTCCGGCGAGGGCCTGATCGCCACCGCGGGCGCGGTGGACACCCATGTCCACCTGCTCTCCCCGCGGATCATGGAGGCCTCGCTCGCCGCGGGAGTCACCACGATCATCGGCCAGGAGTTCGGCCCCGTCTGGGGCGTCGGCGTCAACTCCCCGTGGGCGCTGAAGCACGCGTTCAACGCGTTCGATGCGTGGCCGGTGAACATCGGTTTTCTCGCGCGGGGTTCTTCGTCGGATGCGGCTCCGTTGGTGGAGGGGTTGGCGGAGGGTGGTGCGTGCGGGTTCAAGGTTCATGAGGACATGGGTGCGCATGCGCGGGCGCTGGACACGGCGTTGCGGGTGGCGGAGGAGTACGACGTGCAGGTGGCGCTGCACAGTGACGGGCTGAACGAGTGTCTGTCGGTGGAGGACACCCTGCGGGTGCTGGAGGGGCGGACGATCCACGCGTTCCACATCGAGGGTTGTGGTGGGGGGCACGTGCCGAACGTGCTGAAGATGGCGGGGGTGGCGAACGTGATCGGTTCTTCGACGAATCCGACGCTGCCGTTCGGCCGGGACGCGGTGGCGGAGCACTACGGGATGATCGTGTCGGTTCACGATCTGAAGCCGGATCTGCCGGGTGACGCGGCGATGGCCCGTGACCGGATCCGGGCCGGGACGATGGGGGCGGAGGACGTCCTGCACGATCTCGGGGCGATCGGCATCACCTCTTCCGACGCGCAGGGCATGGGGCGGGCGGGGGAGACGATCCGGCGGACGTTCGCGATGGCGGCGAAGATGAAGGGCGAGCTGGGTCCGCTGGCCGGTGACGGGGACGGTGACGACAACGCCCGGGTGCTGCGGTACATGGCGAAGCTGACCATCAATCCGGCGATCGCCCATGGTCTGGCCCACGAGATCGGTTCGATCGAGGTCGGCAAGCTCGCCGACATCGTCCTGTGGCGCCCGCCGTTCTTCGGCGCGAAGCCCCAGCTCGTCCTCAAGTCCGGCTTCCCCGCCTACGGCGTCACCGGCGACCCCAACGCCGCCACCGACACCTGCGAACCCCTCGTGCTCGGACCGCAGTTCGGCTCGTACGGAGCCACCGCGGCCGACATCTCCGTCGCCTTCGTCTCGGCCGCCGCCGCCGCGCTCGGCAGCGACGAGATGCCGACCCGCCGCCGCCGGGTCGCCGTCCGCGGCACCCGCGGGATCGGCCCGGGAGACCTCCTCCTCAACTCGCGGGTCGGCGCCGTCGACGTGGACGCGACCAGCGGGCTCGTCTCCCTGGACGGCGAACCGCTGCGCTCCGAAGCCGCCGATTCCGTCTCCCTCAACCGCCTGTACTTCCTGTAGACCGGCCCTGCCCCGAAGGACCCCCGCCATGACCGCTGCACAGCCCGCCCCCACCGGAAAGCCCGCCGACGCCGGATTCCGGATGCCCGCCGAGTGGAGCCCCCACGAGCGCACCTGGATGGCCTGGCCCACCCCCAACCCGACCTTCACCACCGAGCAGGAGCTCGCCGCGGCCCGCGAGGCCTGGGGGGCCGTCGCCCGCGCGGTCGCCGCGTACGAGCCCGTGACCCTCGTGGTCTCCCCGGGCGACGCCGGGTCCGCCCGCGCGGTCGTCGGCGACGCGGTCCAGCTGGTCGAGCGCGAGCTCGACGACGCCTGGATGCGGGACATCGGCCCCACCTTCGTCACCAACGACGCCGGCGAACTGGCCGCCGTCGACTGGACCTTCAACGGCTGGGGCGCCCAGGAGTGGGCCCGCTGGGACCACGACGAGAAGGTCGCCCGGCACGTCTCGGACGTCGTCGGCAGCCGTACCTACAGCACCGCGCTCGTCAACGAGGGCGGCGCGATCCACGTCGACGGCGAGGGCACCGTCCTGCTCACCGACACCGTCCAGCTGGGCGAGGGCCGCAACCCCGGCTGGACCCGCCGCCAGGTCGAGGCCGAGATCCACGCCCACCTCGGCACGACCAAGGCGATCTGGCTGCCCTACGGCCTGGCCGGCGACTACGGCACCTACGGCACCCAGGGCCACGTCGACATCGTCGCCGCCTTCGCCCGCCCCGGCGTGGTGATGGTGCACACCCAGCCCGACCCGGCCCACCCGGACCACGAGCGCTGCAAGGCCATCGCCGCGCTCCTGCGGGCGTCCACCGACGCGCGGGGCCGCCGGCTGGAGGTCGTGGAGGTGCCCGCGCCGACCGTGCTGGAGGAGGACGGGGAGTGGGTGGACTACTCCTACATCAACCACTACCTCTGCAACGGCGGCGTGGTCCTGTGCTCCTTCGACGACCCGCGCGACGAGGAGGCCGCCGAGATCTTCCGCGGACTGTTCCCCGAGCGGACCGTGACACTGGTTGACGCACGTACGATTTTCGCCGGGGGTGGCGGCATCCACTGCATCACCCAGCAGCAGCCGAAGGTCTGACCGACGAGGAGTGGGGTCCATGGTCGCGGGTGGAGTACCGGTACGGGCGGCGCGCAAGAACGCGCCCCCGCGCGAGGACGTACTCGTCGCCGCCATGGCCACGATCGCCGAGCGCGGCCTCGAAGGCCTGACCATGGCCGGCCTCGGCCGCGAGGTCGGCATGAGCAGCGGCCACCTCCTCTACTACTTCCGCAGCAAGGACGAGCTCCTGCTGCAGACCCTGGAATGGAGCGAGGCGGCGCTCGGCACCGAGCGGCGGGGGCTGCTGTCCCGCCGCGGGCCGGTGGCCGAGCGCCTGCGCGCGTACGTCGACCTGTACGTCCCCACCCAGGCCCGCGACCCGCACTGGACGCTCTGGCTGGAGGTCTGGAACCGCTCGCAGAACGCGGGCCCCCAGGAGCGCGACCGCCAGGCGGCCATCGAGGGCGCCTGGCACCGCGACCTGGTGGCGCTGCTCGCCGAGGGCATCTCGCGCGGCGAGTTCCGGCCCGTGGACCCCGACCGCGTGGCGGCCCGCATCCGGGCCCTCCTCGACGGCTTCAGCATCCAGCTGGCGGTGGGGCTCCCGACGCTGGACCGCGCGGCGATCCTCACCCACGTGCGCGAGTTCCTGGACGACACCCTGACCCCGCACGCACCGGCGTGACCGGAGCCGCCGCCACCGCCACCGCCGGCCGCCGGATGCCAGGGGGCCCGTGTGCCAGGGTGCCCGGATGCTGAGATCCGTGTCCGCGGACCGGCGCCGGTGTGGCACACTGCGGGCGTGCCTGCTCAGCTCATGATTATCGCCAGCAGCGCGCCGGTCCCCAGTGGCCGCTGAACCGCGGAAGAACTTCGCGGAGGCGGCCACCGTGCCCCAGACCCGCGCGCAGACCTCTCGCTACCCGCGAGGGGTTTTTTCGTTTCCCGGCTCCATCCCTGCCGGGACCGGGCCGCGCGCGATGATGGGGGCAGTGGATCCCGGACATCCGGACCCACTCATCCGACAGGAGTCAGATCAGCATGACGACGACAGAGGTCGCAGAGGTCCTCGACGACAGCTTCCATGTCTTCGACACCACGCTGCGCGACGGCGCCCAGCGCGAAGGCATCAACCTCACGGTCGCCGACAAGCTGACGATCGCCCGGCACCTGGACGACTTCGGAGTGGGCTTCATCGAGGGCGGCTGGCCCGGCGCCAACCCCCGCGACACCGAGTTCTTCGCCCGGGCCCAGGCCGAGATCGACTTCAAGAACGCCCGGCTCGTCGCCTTCGGCGCCACCCGCCGGGCGGGCGGCTCGGCGGCCGAGGACCCGCAGGTGCGGGCCCTGCTGGCATCCGGCGCCCCGGTGATCACGCTCGTCGCCAAGTCCCACGACCGCCACGTCGAGCTGGCCCTGCGCACCACCCTCGAAGAGAACCTGGAGATGGTCCGCGACACCGTCTCCCACCTGGTCGCCGAGGGCCGCCGCGTCTTCGTCGACTGCGAGCACTTCTTCGACGGCTACCGCGCCAACCCCGCGTACGCGAAGTCCGTCGTGCGCACCGCGCACGAGGCCGGCGCCGACGTCGTCGTCCTCTGCGACACCAACGGCGGCATGCTGCCCGCCCAGGTGACCGCCACCGTCGCCACCGTCCTCGCGGACACCGGCGCCCGCCTGGGCATCCACGCCCAGGACGACACCGGCTGCGCCGTCGCCAACACCCTGGCCGCCGTCGACGCGGGCGCCACCCACGTCCAGTGCACCGCGAACGGATACGGCGAGCGCGTCGGCAACGCCAACCTGTTCCCCGTCGTCGCCGCCCTGGAGATCAAGTACGGCCGCACGGTGCTCCCCGAGGGCGCCCTCGCCGAGATGACCCGCATCTCGCACGCCATCGCCGAGGTCGTGAACCTCACCCCCTCCACGCACCAGCCGTACGTCGGCGTCTCCGCCTTCGCCCACAAGGCCGGTCTGCACGCCTCGGCGATCAAGGTCGACCCGGACCTCTACCAGCACATCGACCCCGCACGGGTCGGCAACACCATGCGGATGCTGGTCTCCGACATGGCCGGCCGGGCCTCCATCGAGCTCAAGGGCAAGGAGCTCGGCGTCGACCTCGGCGGGGACCGCGCGCTGATCTCCCGGGTCGTCGAGCGGGTCAAGGAACGGGAGCTGCGCGGCTACACGTACGAGGCCGCCGACGCCTCCTTCGAGCTGCTGCTCCGCGCCGAGGTCGAGGGCCGCGCCCGCCGGTACTTCCGTACGGAGTCCTGGCGCGCGATCGTCGAGGACCGTCCGGACGGCACCCACGCCAACGAGGCCACGGTCAAGCTGCGCGCCAAGGGCGAGCGGATCGTCGCCACGGCGGAGGGCAACGGCCCGGTCAACGCCCTGGACCGGGCCCTGCGGGTGGCGCTGGAGCGGTTCTACCCCCAGCTGGCCAAGTTCGAGCTGGTGGACTACAAGGTCCGCATCCTGGAGGGCACGCACGGCACGGAGTCCACGACCCGCGTCCTGATCGCGACGACCGACGGCGTCAGCGAGTGGTCGACCGTCGGCGTCGCCGAGAACGTGATCGCGGCGTCCTGGCAGGCCCTGGAGGACGCCTTCACCTACGGCCTCCTCCACGCGGGCGTGGAACCGGCCGAGTAGCCGCCCGGCGGCGCCCGCGGAGCCTTATGTCCTGCTCACACGGGAAAGTAGCGGTTCGGGTAGCGTCGTGAGTATGAGGACCAGGCTGATATCCGCACGATCCGGACCGCTGCTGGCCGGTCTGCTGCTGGCCCTGTCGGCGACCGCCCTCGTGGTGGCCGCCCCGCAGGCGTCGGCCGCCACCGGGACCGCCGCCGTCGCGGAGGCCCTCAAGAAGGGCCCGGTCTACGTCGATCCGCGGGCCGGGGAGCAGCTGCCCCCGGCCGCGGCGGACGCGCTCGCCAAGAAGATCAAGGACGCCGGGAAGCCGGTGTTCGTCGCCGTGCTGCCGGCCGCCGCCGAGTTCCCGCAGGACAAGGTCCTCGCGGCAGTCCGCGCCGAGACCGGCATCACCGGGCTGTACGCGATCCGCCTCGGCGACGGCTTCCGTGCCGCCGCCGACCGGACCGTCATGCCGGGGTACGTCGCGCAGAACCTCTCCGAGGCCGTGAAGGCCGGCGGTCCGGTCGACGCGACGACCCAGCTGAACACCTTCGTGGACCAGGCCCTCTCGCAGACCAAGGGCTCCGCGCCCGCCTCCTGGGGCGCGACCGGAGCGGACGAAGGCGCCCCGGTCGGCGGGCTGATCGCGCTCGGCGCGGTGGCGGTGGTCGGAGGCGGCGGCGCGTACGCGCTGGTCCGGCGGAACAGGAAGAAGAAGGAAGAGGTCCGGCGCGAGGCGGTCGCCCGCCTGGCCGTCGTGGTGGACGAGGACATCACGGCCTTCGGCGAGGAGCTGGAGCGGCTCGACTTCCACCCCGGCGAGCCCGGTGCGGACGACGCCATGCGCAAGGACTACGAGCAGGGGCTCGACTCCTACGAGAAGGCCAAGCAGATCATGGCCTCCGTGCAGCGGCCGGAAGAGGTCAAGGGGGTCACCCAGGCGCTGGAGGACGGCCGTTACGCCCTGGTCTGCCTCGACGCGCGCCGTCAGGGCGAGCCGGTGCCCGAGCGGCGCTCGCCGTGCTTCTTCGACCCCCGGCACGGGCCGAGCACCGAGGACGCGGCGTGGGCCCCGCCCGCCGGGGCCGCCCGTACCGTCCCGGTCTGCGCGGCGGACGCCGTACGGCTGCGCGACGGCCTCGACCCGGCGGTCCGCACCGTCGACACCGAGCGCGGGCCGCGGCCCTACTACGACGCCGGCCCGGCGTACGGTCCCTGGGCCGGCGGCTACTTCGGCGGCGGCATGCTGCCGGGTCTGCTGATGGGCACGATGCTCGGTTCGATGATGGCCACTCCCGCCTACGCCTCGGACTTCGGCGGCGCGGGGAGCGGTTTCGAGGGCGGGGACGTCTCCGGGGCCGACTTCAACCCGTCCGACTTCGACGGCGGGGACTTCGGCGGCGGTGGCGGTTTCGACGGGGGCGGCGGCTTCGACGGCGGGGGCGGCTGGTAGCCGCCCCCGGGGGCCGGTCCGGTGGATCAGGCCTGCTTGATGGCGGAGATGTCGAAGGTCAGCTTCACCTTGTCGCTGACCATCACACCGCCGGCCTCCAGCGCCGCGTTCCACGTCAGGCCCCAGTCGGAGCGCAGGATCTCGGCCGAGCCCTCGAAGCCGACGCGCTCGTTGCCGTAGACGTCCGTGGCGGATCCGGCGAACTCCAGGTCGATGGAGAGCGGGCGGGTGACGTCCTTGATCGTCAGCTCGCCGGTGATGCGGTACGCGTCGCCGCCGAGCTGGGCCGCCGAGGTGGAGCGGAAGGTCATCAGGGGGAAGCGCTCGGCGTCGAAGAAGTCGCCGCTCAGCAGGTGGCCGTCGCGGTCCGCGATGCCGGTGGAGACCGAGGCGATGGTGACGTCGATGGAGGCGGTGGAGCGCGCCGGGTCCGAGCCGTCCAGGTGCAGGGTGCCCTCGTGCTCGCCGAAGCCGCCGCGGACGTTGGTCACCATGGCGTGGCGCACGGTGAAGCCGATGCTGCTGTGGGAGGCGTCGATGACGTAGTCGCCGGTGAGCGCGGCGAGGGCCGGGTCCACGTCGAGCGTGGCGACGGCGGCGGTGGTGTCCTGGCTGCGGCGGGTGAAGAGACCCATGACTTGCTCCTCGGTAGTGTCCTGCACGTCCTGCGTGTCTGTTGAATCTTCAACGACTTCAACGAGGACGACGCTAGACCCATTCCGTTCAAATTTCAACTTCCTTGGCGGGTGTCGTCTCTCTTTGTCGGGGATCGACAAAGGAGCCGTCCCCCGTATGGCGGAGTCCGCGCATCGCCGAGCCCTTCTGTGCGGGCCGGACAGCGGAAGACACCCGAGACTGTGCGGAATCAACGGAGGTTTTTCACCCCTCGCTTCGTAAGGTCGGTACATGACCGTTGTGGACCAGACCCCGAGCGAGCCCACGGACGCCCGCGGGCGCGTGGCCGAGCTGCACTCGCTGCGCGAGCAGGCGCGGCGCGGCCCCAGTGACCGGGCGACCGAGACCCAGCACGCCAAGGGCAAGCTGACCGCCCGTGAGCGGATCGCCCTGCTCCTCGACGAGGGTTCCTTCCGGGAGGTCGAGCAGCTGCGCCGCCACCGGGCGACCGGCTTCGGCCTGGAGAACAAGAAGCCGTACACCGACGGTGTGATCACCGGATGGGGCACGGTCGAGGGCCGCACGGTCTTCGTCTACGCGCACGACTTCCGGATCTTCGGCGGCGCGCTGGGCGAGGCCCACGCCATGAAGATCCACAAGATCATGGACATGGCCATCGCGGCCGGTGCCCCGCTGGTCTCGCTCAACGACGGCGCCGGCGCCCGCATCCAGGAGGGCGTCTCCGCCCTCGCCGGATACGGCGGCATCTTCCAGCGCAACACCCGGGCCTCGGGCGTCATCCCGCAGATCTCGGTCATGCTCGGCCCCTGCGCCGGCGGCGCCGCGTACTCCCCGGCCCTGACGGACTTCGTCTTCATGGTCCGGGACACCTCGCAGATGTTCATCACCGGCCCGGACGTGGTCCGCGCGGTGACGGGCGAGGAGATCACCCAGAACGGCCTCGGCGGCGCGGACGTCCACGCCGAGACCTCCGGCGTCGCGCACTTCGCGTACGACGACGAGGAGACCTGCATCTCCGAGGTCCGCTACCTGATCTCGATGCTGCCCTCCAACAACCGCGAGAACCCCCCGGTCCACGAGACGTCCGACCCCCCGGGCCGGCGCTCGGAGGTCCTGCTCGACCTGGTGCCCGCGGACGGCAACCGCCCGTACGACATGCTCAAGGTCATCGAGGAACTCGTCGACGAGGGCGACGTCCTGGAGATCCACGAGCGCTGGGCGCGCAACATCATCTGCGCCCTGGCCCGGCTCGACGGCCAGGTCGTCGGCATCGTGGCCAACCAGCCCGGCCACCTCGCGGGCGTGCTCGACATCCACGCCTCCGAGAAGGCGGCCCGCTTCGTCCAGCTCTGCGACGCCTTCAACATCCCGATCATCACCCTGCTGGACGTGCCCGGCTTCCTGCCGGGCGTCGACCAGGAGCACGGCGGCATCATCCGCCACGGCGCCAAGCTGCTGTACGCGTACTGCAACGCCACCGTCCCGCGGATCTCGCTGATCCTGCGCAAGGCCTACGGCGGCGCGTACATCGTCATGGACTCCCAGTCCATCGGCGCCGACATCACCTACGCCTGGCCCACCAACGAGATCGCCGTCATGGGCGCCGAAGGCGCGGCCAACGTCATCTTCCGCAAGCAGATCGCGGACGCCGAGGACCCCGAGGCCATGCGGACCCGCATGGTCAAGGAGTACAAGGCCGAGCTGATGCACCCGTACTACGCGGCCGAGCGCGGCCTCGTCGACGACGTGATCGACCCCGCCGAGACCCGCGGGACCCTCATCAGCGCCCTCGCGATGCTCCGCAACAAGCACGCCGACCTGCCGTCCCGCAAGCACGGCAACCCGCCGCAGTAAGAGGAGACCCGCCACCGATGAGCACCGACACCCTGCTCCGCGTCGAAAAGGGCAACGCCGCCCCCGAGGAACTGGCCGCTATCACCGCGATCCTGCTGGCCCGCGCCGCCGCCACCCCGGAGACCGCCCCCGCACGCACCCCCCGTTCCCAGGCCGGCTGGCGCCGCCTGGAGCGCACGCCGGGCTTCCGCGCCCCGCACAGCTGGCAGGGCTGAGCCCCGCGAGGCTCCGTACGCCGAGAGGCCCCGCACCCCCTCGGGGGGTGCGGGGCCTCCCGCACGCCCCCGTACGGCGCCCTGAGCGGGCCGCGGAGGGGCGGGGCGCTTTTCCGGGAACGGCGAAGGCCCCCGCGTCCCGGACGCGGGGGCCTTCGTGTGCTGCAGGGGGCCGCTAGCGCAGCCGCGCCATGAGGGCGTGCTCGACGAGCGTGATGAGGGCGCTCTTGGCGTCCGCGCGGTGGCGGGCGTCGGTGGTGATGATCGGGGCGTCCGGGCCGATCTGGAGGGCCTCGCGGACTTCCTCCGGCGTGTACGGCTGGTGCCCCTCGAAACCGTTCAGGGCGATCACGAACGGCAGGCCGCTGTTCTCGAAGTAGTCGACGGCGGGGAAGCAGTCGGCGAGGCGGCGGGTGTCGACGAGGACGATCGCGCCGATGGCGCCGCGGACCAGGTCGTCCCACATGAACCAGAAGCGGTCCTGGCCCGGCGTACCGAAGAGGTACAGGATCAGGTCCTGGTCCAGGGTGATGCGGCCGAAGTCCATCGCGACCGTGGTGGTCGTCTTGTCACCGGTGTGGGTGAGGTCGTCGATCCCGGCGGAGGCACTGGTCATGACGGCTTCGGTGCGCAGCGGGTTGATCTCGGAGACCGCGCCGACGAACGTGGTCTTGCCCACGCCGAAGCCGCCCGCCACCACGATCTTCGCGGAGGTGGTGGAGCGAGGAGCCGCTCCGCCGCTAGAGCTTGCGAAGTCCACTGAGCACCCTTTCGAGCAGTGTCACATCTGGCTGGCCGCCGGCAGACTCGTCGCCGCCGGGCTGATGAATGGCGACAAGGCCCGCCTCTGCCAGGTCGGCGACGAGGATGCGGGCGACACCAAGAGGAATGGAGAGGAGTGCCGAGATCTCCGCGACGGATTTGATCTCCTGGCACAGACGGCAGATGCGCTGGTGCTCGGGCAGCTGCCCTTGCAACCGCGCGGGATCGGCCGTGGTACTGACCAGCGCCTCGATGGCGAGCTGGTAGCGCGGCCGGGTACGGCCGCCGGTCATCGCGTACGGGCGCACCAGCGGATTGTGGGCCTTCGGAGCGGGCTGGCGCGCGGCGCGCGGCGGCTGCTGCGGGGGCACCTGAGGCTGCTGGTACTGCGGGGGCTGTCCGTACGGCTGCTGGTAGGGGTTGTGCTCCGACACGGGCCGGCTGGGAGCAGACGGGAAGTTGAAGCGGTTCTGGTCGTGCCCACCCTGCGGCTGCTGCGCGCCGCCATAGGGATGTCCTCCGGGTGTTGTCACGTTTCCTCCTCCGACTCCAAGTACGCAGTGCTCCCTGTGGGACCGCGCCACCGCACCCTATGGTGCGATGGCGCGAAACGCACTGCCTGTCTGCTAGTTGAGAAGACTTCCCTGGAGCTCCGCGCGCAGGTCCGGGGTGAGGACACTGCCCGCGCGATCCACCAGAAGAGCCATCTCGTAGCCCACGAGGCCGATGTCGCACTCGGGGTGCGCGAGCACCGCGAGAGAGGAACCGTCCGAGACGGACATGAGGAAGAGGAATCCCCGGTCCATCTCGACCACGGTCTGGTTGACGGCGCCGCCCTCGAAGATGCGGGAGGCACCGGCGGTGAGGGAGGTCAGACCGGAGGCCACGGCCGCCAGCTGATCGGCGCGGTCGCGCGGGAACCCGTCGGACATCGCCAGAAGCAGTCCGTCGGCGGAGACCACCACCGTGTGGGACACCCCGGGGGTGTTGTCCACGAAATTGGTGATCAACCAGTTCAGGTTCTGTGCCGCCTGGCTCATCGGGCTCACACTAACGCTCCTGGTCATAGCTGTTACTTGACTGCTCGGAACCCGCGCTGCGTCCCTGCTGGACACCGCGCCGCAGGTTGCTCAACCTGCCGCGGACGTCCTCCGGGGCGCGGGAGACCTGTGGGCCGCCCTGCGGGGTCGTCTCCGCCGCACCCTCGACCAGGTTGGCCTTGGGTACCCGCCGAGGGAGACCGGACGGGGTGACCCCGCCCGCCTTCGGCTCACGGAGCTTGCCGGCCTGCTGCCAGCGTTCGTCGTTGCGCGAACGCCAGGCGGCGGTGCCTTCAGTTTCCTCCGGGGCCTTCTCCGGTTCGGCGGGCTGCTGCTGACGCGGCGGCCGCTGCTCGAAGAGGGACCCGGTGGACTCCGCTTCCTTCTGTGCCGGCTGCCACTGCTGCTGGCTGCCGCGCCGCGGCAGACCCGCTCCGGTCATCTCGTGACCGGTGTCAGCAGCGGTGTCCGGACGGTCGAAGCCTACGCGTTCCGGGGCCTGTTCGGCACCGGACGGTGATTCCGATTCGGTCCCGTAATCCTGCTGGTAGGCAGCCGGATACGTGTTCTGCTCGGGCCACTCGGACGCTCCGGACTGGGCATCGTAGCCGCCGTCATATGCCGGGGCGGCCTGCTGCTGGTCCTGGAAGCCGGCTTCCGGATAGCCGTATCCCTGCTGCGGGTAGGCGTCGAAGCCGGACTGCGCGCCCTGCTGCTCGTACGGGGCTTCGTAACCCTGTTCGGGCTGCTGCTCGTAGCCCTGGTACGGCTGGTACCCGTGTTCAGGCTGGGGTTCCGGATACTCCGGGCCGGGATACGTCGGCTGGGCCTGCTGCGGCTGGCCGCCGCCCTGCTGCTCCGGCTGGCCGTATCCGGCCTGGGCCTCCAGCGCGGCCCGGCGCTCCTCGCGTCCCAGGGAACGCCCGACCGGGTCGAGGTTTCCGCCGTCCGCGCCCTGCTGGTCGTACCGGGAGTCGTCGAAGCCGAGTTCGGCCGCGGTGCGCAGCGCGGGCGCCTGGATGGCCTGCTGCGGCTGCTGCCGGGTCTGCTGCTCGGGGATGATCTGGGAGACCGTGAAGTCGTCGTCCGGTACGCCCTCGCCACCGCCACCGTGGGTGATCGCGTCGGGGAGCATGACCAGCGACGTGGTGCCCGCCGCCTCGCCCGAGGGGCGCAGCTGGACGCGGATGCTGTGGCGGTCCGCCAGCCGGCCGACCACGAACAGGCCCATGCGCTGCGAGATCGCGGCGTCCACGGTCGGCGGGTTGGCCAGCTTGTGGTTGATGTCCGCGAAGTCCTCGGCGGTGAGGCCGATGCCCTTGTCGTGGATCTCGATCATCACGCGGCCGTCGGGCAGACGCGTCGCGTTGACCCGCACCTTGGTCTGCGGGGAGGAGAACGTGGTGGCGTTCTCCAGCAGCTCGGCGAGCAGGTGCACGAGGTCGGTGACGGCCTGGCCGTGGATCTCGGCGTCGGAGACGCCGGAGAGCTCGACGCGCTCGTACTGCTCCACCTCGGAGGAGGCGGCGCGCAGGACGTCGACGAGGGGGACCGGCTGGTCCCAGCGGCGGCCCGGCTCCTCGCCCGCGAGGATGAGGAGGTTCTCGCCGTTGCGGCGCATGCGGGTGGCCAGGTGGTCCAGGCGGAAGAGGTTCTCCAGCTGGTCCGGGTCGGCCTCGTTGTTCTCCAGGTCGGTGATGAGGGTCAGCTGGCCCTCGATCAGCGACTGGTTGCGTATGGAGAGGTTCGTGAAGATCGCGTTGACGTTCCCTCGCAGGAGCGCCTGCTCGGCCGCGAGCCGTACCGCTTCCCGGTGGACCTGGTCGAAGGCGCGGGCGACCTCGCCGATCTCGTCCTGGGAGTCGATGGGGATCGGCCGGACCCGGGTGTCGACCTTGCCCGGGTCGGTGCGCGAGAGCTGGTCGACGAGCATCGGCAGGCGCTGCTCGGCGATGTCGAAGGCGGCGCCGCGCAGACCGCGCATCGCGCGGCCCATCTGCCGGGCCATGAGGCCCGCCAGGATGAAGGCGGCGAGCAGGGCCAGGACCACGATGGCGCCGTTGGTGATGGCGTCGTTGCGGGCCTCGTCGGAGATCGCGCCGGCGTCCTTCACGGCCTTGTCGAGGAATTCCTTCTCGATCTGGTCGTAGCCGTCGAACTTCGCGGTGGCGGCGAACTGCCAGGCGGCGGGAGTGGTGCCGTTCAGAGCCAGCTTGGCCTTGCTGTCGCCGCCGGCGATGGCCTCGGTCATGCCGGTGAGCGCGGAGCCGTTGACGACCGGCGGCGGCCTGAAGGCGGTGCCGGCCTGCTCGGCGGCCGACTTGGCCTCGGCGAGCTTCTGGGCGCCTTCCTCGGACTTCTGGCCCATGACCTCCTTGAGGCGGTTGGTGTCCGCCTCGGTGCCGGCCGCGACGAACTCGCCGATGGCGATCTCTTCGAGGTAGGCGTAGGAGGTGAAGGCGACCAGCTGGGCCTTGCGGACGTCCTCGTTGGTGCTCGGGCGGACCAGCAGGTGGGTGCCCACCGCGCGCTGCAGCGAGTTCGCCGCCTTGGCCAGCTGGATCGCGTAGACCATGCGGCCGTACGAGGTCACGTTGCCGGTGCCGAGGCCGAGCTCGTTGGCGAACTGCATGAGGTAGTGCTGGACCAGGACGTAGCCCTCTTCGGTGGGGATGGGGCCCGCCGCGCTGGGGAGGTTCTTCTTCGGGGTCTCGATCGCCGCCTGGTAGGCGGACTTCCGGACCAGTTCCAGCTTGGGCTCGTCCCCGCGGAAGAGCTCCAGACGCCGCTCCAGGCCCTGCTGCTTCGGCATGTCCTGGACGGCCTTGTCGAACTTGGCCTTGGCCGCGTTGGTCGCCGAGTAGGCCTTGGTGACCGTCTCGCTCTTGGTGTCGCCGCTCAGGAGCGGCTCGGCCGAGAGGTCGCGCTCGTTCAGCAGCGCCTGGCTGTACTCGGAGGAGGCCTGGACGACCCGGGCTATCTTCTCGGCGTCCTGGGCTTCGTTCCAGGTGTCCACGGAGCCCTTCACCTGGAAGCCGCCCATGACCAGCCCGACGAGCGCGGGTACGAGCAGGATGGCGTTCAGGCGGGTCGGCACGCGCCAGTTGCGGGGTGCGAACCGGCTGGTGCTGCCGCTGCTGGCCGGTGGCTCCACGGGCGCGTCGACGGGCGACACGGCCGCTCTCGGCGGCGGGGTGAAGTTGCCGCGCGCGGGTTCATCCGCGGGGCTTGCGTTGCTTCGCCTCACTCGACCAACAACCTCTCCGCGGTGCTACTAGCTGGTTCGTTGAATTCCAGCACGGTTAACGGCCGTGTTCCAAACAGTTGAAATCGGCCATTCCTAGAGCCTTATGCCCCACATAAATCGGACATAAAGAGCGTCCGGCGGCAAAAATGGGGGAAGTTGTGAGCTCAGCGGCACCAACTGAACGCGCCCTGTGCCCGACCGGCGGCAATTCTCTGTCGAAACGTTATGAACGAGAGGGGCGGGCCGTGTCGCACGACACAGCCCGCCCCTCCCGCGCACCACCCGAACCGTGCTATTTGAGCCGCGCCATGAGGGCGTGCTCGACGAGCGTGATGAGGGCGCTCTTGGCGTCCGCGCGGTGGCGGGCGTCGGTGGTGATGATCGGGGCGTCCGGGCCGATCTGGAGGGCCTCGCGGACTTCCTCCGGGGTGTACGGCTGGTGCCCCTCGAAACCGTTGAGCGCGACGACGAACGGCAGGCCGCTGTTCTCGAAGTAGTCGACGGCGGGGAAGCAGTCGGCGAGGCGGCGGGTGTCGACGAGGACGATCGCGCCGATGGCGCCGCGGACCAGGTCGTCCCACATGAACCAGAAGCGGTCCTGGCCCGGCGTACCGAAGAGGTACAGGATCAGGTCCTGGTCCAGGGTGATGCGGCCGAAGTCCATCGCGACGGTCGTGGTCGTCTTGTCGCCCGTGTGGGTGAGGTCGTCGATCCCGGCGCTCGCGGAGGTCATCACCGCCTCGGTGCGCAGCGGGTTGATCTCGGAGACCGCGCCGACGAACGTGGTCTTGCCCACGCCGAAGCCGCCCGCCACCACGATCTTCGCGGAGGTGGTGGAGCGAGGAGCCGCTCCGCCGCTAGAGCTTGCGAAGTCCACTGAGCACCCTTTCGAGCAAAGTCACGTCCGGCGTGCCGCCGGCCTCTCCGTTGCCCGGCTGGTGGATGGCCACCATTCCGGCCTCCGCCAGGTCGGCGACGAGGATCCGGGCGACACCGAGCGGCATCGACAGCAGTGCAGAGACCTCCGCGACCGACTTGACCTCTCGGCACAGGGTGCAGATGCGCTGGTGCTCGGGGAGCAGGCCGGAGAGGTGCATCGGATCGGCGGTGGTGCTGACCAGCGCCTCTATGGCGAGCTGGTAGCGGGGCCGGGTCCGGCCGCCGGTCATCGCGTACGGACGCACCAGCGGCTGGTCGCCATCCGAGTACGAATCTCCGTACGCATCGGGGTAGGCGGGGGGCGGGGTCATTGATCCTCCGGGCTGGACAGCAGTGGTCAGCGTGCCGTCTGACGGGGCGGCCGGTGGGGGGACGGTATGACGGCCTGTCGGGGGTACTGGGTTCCGGGGCACGTGCCCCGGTCTCCCGGCCGGAAGTACCGTCCGGCCGGGAGGGGAGAGGTCAGATGAGCAGGCTTCCCTGAAGCTCGGCGCGCAGGTCCGGTGTGAGGACGCTGCCCGCGCGGTCCACGAGGAGGGCCATTTCGTAGCCCACGAGGCCGATGTCGCACTCGGGGTGTGCGAGCACGGCCAGCGAGGAGCCGTCCGAGACGGACATGAGGAAGAGGAATCCCCGGTCCATCTCGACCACGGTCTGGTTGACGGCGCCGCCCTCGAAGATGCGGGAGGCGCCGGCGGTGAGGGAGGTCAGACCGGAGGCCACGGCCGCCAGCTGATCGGCGCGGTCGCGCGGGAATCCTTCGGACATGGCCAGAAGGAGTCCGTCGGCGGAGACCACCACGGTGTGGGACACCCCGGGGGTGTTGTCCACGAAGTTGGTGATCAACCAGTTCAGGTTCTGTGCCGCCTGGCTCATCGAACTCAACTAACGCTCCTGCTGATAAGTGGGGTCGATGTGGTAACTGCCGGTCGCCGGACCGCTGGTGCCGGCTTGACGGCCCTGCTGGATGCCGCGTCGGAGGTTGGTCAGACGGCCGCGGACGTCGTCCGGGGACCGGGAGACCTGAGGGCCGGCCTGCTCCTCGGACTGCTGCTGCGCGGTGCCGGCCACGAGGTTCGCCCGCGGGACCCGGCGGGGCAGCCCCGAGGTCGTGATGCCGCCGGCGGCGGGCTGGCGCACGCGCTCGGCCTGCCGCATCAGCTCGTCGTTCGGCGAGGAGCGCCAGCTGACCGTCGGCATGGCGCCGGTGGCCGCCGCGGGCTCGGCCGCCTGCTCCTGGCCCCGCTGCGGCAGCTGCTGCTGCGGAGCGGGCGCCGGGGCGGACTGCTGCGGCTGCTGGGGTACGGCCGCTCCCTGCGCGGGGGGCTGCTGCCCCTCCTCGCGGAACCAGTTCGACTCCAGCGTGTCGAAGATCGGGCTGCGCGCCTCTCCGGCACCCGGCGCCGGCGGCAGCGCCTCGGGCCGGGGGGCCGGCGGCAGGCCGGGGGCTTCCGGACGCCGGGGCGGTACGGGCGCGTAGTCCGCGCCGGGCTGCGGCTGCGGCGGCTGGTACTGCTGCGGCTGCTGCGGGGCCTGCGGCTGGGGGGCGAAGCCGCCGACACCGGGGCCGCCCGGCCGCTGGGGCTGGTACCCCGGACGGGCGAACTGGCCGGTGGAGGAGGCGTCCGCGGGACCGCGCAGCTCCGGGCGCTCGAACTGGCCGGTGGAGGACGGGTCCAGGGGACCGCGTACGTCCGGGCGCTCGAACTGTCCCGTGGTGCTGTTCAGGCCGTCGCCCTGGGGCATCGGGGCGTTGAAGTCCGGGCGGGCGAACTCGGAGGTCGAGCCGGGGCCCGACAGTTCGTCGTGGCCGCGCGCCTGGTCGGCGCCCCAGCTGGTGGTCTGCGGGCCGGGGAGCTCGGGACGCGGGGCGCCGCCGCGCGGCGGCAGCTGCGGCCGGGCACCGCGCGAAGCGGGCCCGGCGGGCTGCTGGGGCTGCTGCTGCGGGGGCTGGGCCGCCGGCTGCTGCGGCTGGGGCCGCTGGAAGCCGTTGCCCTGGGGGAACCCGGCGGGACCGCCGGACCCCGGGGGCGGGGACGTCGGACGGGCCTGCGGGCCGCCCGAGAGGCCGCCGCCGGCGAAGCCGCCCGCGGCGCCGGCCGGGCCGCGGCCCGGCAGCGGTGCCCCGGAGCCGAAGGCGCCCTGGCCCTGGGCGGACGTGGTCGGCCCGGCCTGCGGACGGCCGCCCGGCGCGCCGGGGCCGCCCTGCTGCGGGAGACCGCCCTGCGGGGACTGCTGGCCCTGCTGCCGCTGCTGGCCCGCACCGTCGCGGCCCGGCAGGGCGGCGCGCTGGCCGACCGCGCCGACCTGGCCGCGCTGGGGAGCCGTACCCACGGGGGGACGGGCGCCGCCGGGCACGGAGGCCTGCGCGCCGGAACCGCCCGGGGCGCCGCCGGGGCCGCCCTGGTTCGGCATCGGAGCCGGCTTCTTGCCGCCCTGGGCGACGTCGACCGGAAGCATGACGAGGGCCGTCGTACCGCCCGAGTCGGAGGGGCGCAGCTGGATGCGGATGCCGTGTCGCAGGGACAGGCGGCCGACCACGAACAGGCCCATGCGGCGGGAGACGGAGACGTCCACGGTCGGCGGAGCGGCGAGCCGCTCGTTGATCGCGGCGAGGTCCTCGGGGGACAGGCCGATGCCGGTGTCGTGGATCTCGACGAGCACGCGGCCGTCCGGCAGCGCGTGGCCGGTGACCTTGACCTTGGTCTGCGGGGAGGAGAACGAGGTGGCGTTCTCCAGCAGCTCGGCGAGCAGGTGCACGAGGTCGTTGACGACGCGGCCGGCGACGTCGGTGCCCGGCACCGACGTGAGCTCGATGCGCTCGTACTGCTCCACCTCGGACGCGGCGGCGCGCAGGACGTCGACGAGCGGGACGGGGCGGGTCCACCGGCGGCCCGGCTCCTCGCCCGCGAGGACGAGGAGGTTCTCGCCGTTACGGCGCATGCGGGTCGCGAGGTGGTCGAGCTTGAAGAGCGAGGACAGCTGGTCCGGGTCGGCCTCGCGCGACTCCAGTTCGGAGATGAGCGAGAGCTGACGCTGGATGAGGCCCTGGGAGCGGCGCGAGAGGTTGGTGAACATCGCGTTGACGTTGCCCCGGAGGAGGGCCTGCTCGGCGGCGAGGCGGACGGCCTCGCGGTGCACGTCGTCGAAGGCCGCGGCGACCTGGCCGATCTCGTCGCGGGTGTGCAGGCCGACCGACTCCACGGACGTGTCGACGTCCTGCGGGTCGGACTCGGAGAGCTGCTTGACGAGCTCGGGGAGGCGGTCCTGGGCGACGCGCGTCGCGGTGTCCTGCAGGCGGCGCAGCGAGCGGATCATCGACCGGGCCATGACGAAGGCGCCGACGAGGGAGACACCGAGCACGAGGAGGATCAGCGCACCGTTGAGGATGGCGTCCTGCTGCGACTCGTTCTTGAGCTCGCGGGCCTTCTGCTCCATGTCCTCGAGCAGGGTGAGCTCGATGACCTTCATGGCCTGGAGCTTGGTGCCGTCGGCGTCGTACCAGTCCATCCAGGAGCGGTACTGCTGCTCCTTGGCGAACTGCCCCTCGGTGCTCAGGACGCGGCGGGTGAAGTGGTCGGCCTTGCCGATCTCCTGGTTGCCGTCGCCGAGCGCGGCGAGGAGCTCCTCGGGCTTGCCCTGGTAGACGAGCTCGAAGGTCTTCTTCGACTGGCTCTCGCCGCGGAGCGCGGAGAGGGCGTACAGACGGTCGTTCTCGCCGAGGCTGCCCTGCTTCTCACCGCTGTCGGGGAGGGAGGCGGCGATGACCGCGCGCTGGATGGAGGCGTACTCCTTGGCGGAGGAGAACGCCGCCAGGGCGCGCGTGCGCTTGATCATCTCGGGGTTCGAGGTGGCCTGTGCCATGTCCTGGGAGAGGGACAGCAGCGAGACGATCAGTGCGTTGTACTCGGTGATGGTCTGCTGGGCGCCGTTGGCGTACGCCTTCTTGCGGATGTCCTCGATGCCGGTGAGCTGGCGGCCGATCTGCAGGATGTTGTTGCGGATCGACTTGAGCGTCTCGTCCTTGTCCTCCGCGCTGTCGACCTTGTCGGTCGCGGAGGCGAAGGCCTTGGCCGCGGTGTCGGTCTGCTCCCGGACACCGTCGACGATGCTGTTGCTCTTGCCGTTCTTGGTGATCGACATCGGACCCGCCGACATGTCCCGCTCCTCCTGGAGCATGGCGGCCAGGTTGGTGGCCTGCCGGGTCATGGTCGTCAGCAGCTGCATGTGCTCCAGCTGGGCGATGTCGTTCATCGAGTCGTTGATGCGGAAGCCGCCGAGCGTGGTGGCCGCGACGACGGGCAGGGTCAGCAGCGACACCAGTCGCGTGCTGATGCGCCAGTTCTGCATGGCGAGACGAGAGCCGGGCCCGCTGGGGGCCTTCGGTATCGCCACGTCCTGCGTCGCCGGCGTCGCCTTGACGGCCGCCTTGCCCTTGCCGGGCCTCCCGCGGCCCTTCGCCTTCACCGCGGCGGAGGCGTTGGGGCTCGCGCCTTCGACAGCCGGCCCGCGGTTCTGGGCGTGCTGGGGCGAGGAGCCACGGTCGGTCCCGCCGCGCGGCTCCTGCTCCGCCGCAGCGCTGCCATCCCTCTTGAATCGTCCCTGCACTAGCGTCGCAACCTCTGGACCAGGCGTCCTACCGGGTGACCGGTGGGACGGTGTCGAGTCGTGGGGCACAAACGGCCCCATGTGTGGTCGTCGGTGACCGGCGCGCTTCCCTCTCCTTGCCACCGCGCTCGGCGCTGGGTCGCGCCACCTGCGCGCCGACTGTTTCCCGCGGCGGTCCCGCGAATTCCAGCACAGTGGAGGATCTCCAACAAGGTGCGCGTGTCGGCCCGGAGCGTCGGTGACGGCACGTGACAGGCGGGCTACGCCATGTGGGGCTTCTTTCGGGAGGAACCGGACTTACGCCAACCAAACACCAAGGCTGGCAAGGTGTCCCAGTCGCGATGATCAGGAGCGGAATGGCGCATTCAGTGGCGCAATGTCCGCTTTGTTAGCTGGATTTGACTGCCCGTTATGCCTGCTATGTCGTGTCACGGGTGAGCAAACTCACACAGCCGTGGCCATTACTTCCCGGTTCCGCGGGGGATTCAGATGTTTAGCCTTGCCCCTTAAAGGGTTGGCACACACGCAACCGTCCCTCCACGAGACCGAACCGAGGACCACGAATCCCGATGAAGACGACGACGATGTTCCGCAACATTGCCAACCCCCGCCGCACCACCCTCGCGCACCTGAAGGACGCAGAGGAGCTGCAGGCGGCCCCGGCCGTCCCGGAGCACGCCGTCGAGCTGCCGGCGCAGACCGCGAACCCGCGCCGCACCATCCTCATGGACGCACCGGTCGCCGTCGCGCAGTAGGCGCGGCGCAAACGAACGCGAACCGCCCCCGTCCGCCGCGTTAGCCTGGAGCCCGCAGACTCCAGCCAGCGGACATACAGAGGGGCAGACGCAACACGTGCGCATCGCCAGGTTCTCCATCGACGGCAATGTCGCGTTCGGCGCGGTCGAGGGCAGCACTGCCCCCGGCGCCGAGGGTGAGCTCGTCCTCGACATCATCAAGGGGATTCCGTTCGCGGACTTCGAGCTCTCCGGGGTGAAGGTCCCGCTCGGCAAGGTCCGGCTGCTGCCGCCCGTGCTCCCGAACAAGGTCGTGGCCGTGGGCCGCAACTACGCGGAGCACGCGGCGGAGCTCGGCCACTCGGTCGTCGACGACCAGGGCCGCCTCGAACCGCCGATCACCTTCTTCAAGCCCTCCACCTCGGTGGTGGGCTCGGGCGACCCGATCACGTACCCCTCCTTCTCGCAGGACCTCCACCACGAGGCGGAGCTCGCCGTGGTCATCGGCCGGATGTGCCGCGAGGTCCCGAAGGAGCGCGTCAAGGACGTGATCCTCGGCTACACCTGCGCCAACGACGTCACCGCGCGCGACGTCCAGCAGCGCGAGAAGCAGTGGGCCCGGGCCAAGGGCTTCGACAGCTCCTGCCCCCTCGGCCCCTGGATCGAGACCGACCTCGACCCGGCCGACCTGACCATCCAGTGCACCGTGAACGGCGAACAGCGCCAGCTCGGCCGCACCAGCGACATGGTCCGGTCCATCGAGGACCTGGTCGTCCACATCTCCGAGGCCATGACGCTGCTCCCCGGCGACGTCATCCTCACGGGGACCCCGGCCGGAGTCGGCCCCCTGAACGTCGGCGACGAGGTCGCCGTCACCATCGAAGGCATCGGCACTCTCACCAACAAGGTGATCAAGCGTGGCTAACGCGAACTTCCGCGTACGTTTCTGTCCCTCCCCGACCGGCAACCCCCACGTGGGCCTGGTCCGGACCGCCCTCTTCAACTGGGCGTTCGCCCGGCACCACGGCGGCACGTTCGTCTTCCGCATCGAGGACACCGACGCGGCGCGCGACTCCGAGGAGTCGTACGACCAGCTGCTCGACTCGCTGCGCTGGCTCGGCTTCACCTGGGACGAGGGCCCCGAGGTGGGCGGCCCGCACGCCCCGTACCGCCAGTCCCAGCGCATGGACATCTACGCGGACGTGGCGAAGAAGCTCCAGGACGGCGGCCACGCCTACCGCTGCTACTGCACCACCGAGGAGCTCGACCAGCGCCGCGACGCCGCCCGCGCGGCCGGCCGCCCCTCCGGCTACGACGGCCACTGCCGCGACCTGAGCGCCGGGCAGCGGGACGCGTACGAGGCCGAGGGCCGCACCTCGATCGTCCGCTTCCGGATGCCGGACGAGACGATCACCTTCACCGACCTGGTCCGCGGCGAGCTCTCCTTCACCCCGGAGAACGTGCCCGACTTCGGCATCGTCCGGGCCAACGGCGCCCCGCTGTACACGCTGGTCAACCCGGTCGACGACGCGCTGATGGAGATCACGCACGTCCTGCGCGGCGAGGACCTGCTGTCCTCCACCCCCCGCCAGATCGCCCTGTACAAGGCGCTGATCGAGCTCGGCATCGCCAAGGGCGTCCCGGACTTCGGCCACCTGCCGTACGTCATGGGCGAGGGCAACAAGAAGCTGTCCAAGCGCGACCCGGAGTCCTCGCTCAACCTGTACCGCGAGCGCGGCTTCCTCCCCGAGGGCCTGCTGAACTACCTCTCGCTCCTCGGCTGGTCCTTCTCCAAGGACCAGGACATCTTCTCGATCGAGGAGATGGTGGCGAAGTTCGACATCCCGGACGTCAACGCCAACCCGGCGCGGTTCGACCTGAAGAAGGCCGAGGCCATCAACGCCGACCACATCCGCCTGCTGGACCCGAAGGCCTTCGCGGACGCCTGCGGCCCGTGGCTGCGGGCCCCGCACGCGAACTGGGCCCCGGAGGACTTCGACGCCGAGGCCTGGGCGGCCATCGCGCCGTACGCCCAGACCCGCGTGACCGTCCTGTCGGACATCACCGCGAACGTCGACTTCCTGTTCCTGAAGCAGCCGGTCGAGGACCAGGCGTCCTGGGACAAGGCGATGAAGGGCGAGCCCGCGGCCCTGCTGACGACGGCGCGCGAGAACCTCGCCGCCGCCGACTGGAACGACCCGGAGTCCCTCAAGCAGGCCGTCCTGACCGCCGGCGAGGCCCACGGCCTCAAGCTCGGCAAGGCCCAGGCGCCGGTCCGCGTGGCCGTCACCGGCCGCACGGTCGGCCTGCCGCTCTTCGAGTCCCTGCAGATCCTGGGCCGGGAGCGCTCGCTGTCCCGCATCGACGCCGCCCTGGCGAAGCTCGCCGGCTGACCGCCGCGCCGCTGACACGAGGCCCGGCCCCGGAAGCACGCTTCCGGGGCCGGGCCTCTTCGCCGTATCCGGGGTGCGGCGGCCGGCCTCCTCGCATACTTGGCCCATGGTGATCAGAGCCGTGCTGTGGGACATCGACGACACCCTGTTCGACTACACCGGGGCCGACCGGGCCGGGCTCGCGCGCCAGCTCGCCGACGAGGGCCTGGAGGGCCGGTACGGGTCCCCGGCGCAGGCGCTGGCGCTGTGGCGGGAGATCACCGAACGGCACTGGGCCCGCTTCGCCGCGGGGGAGGTGGACTTCCGCGAACAGCGCCGCGACCGCGTCCGCGACTTCCTTGACGCCCCGGCCATGACCGGCGCCGAGACGGACTCCTGGTTCGACCGGTACGTCACGCACTACAAGGCCGCCTGGGTCGTCTTCCCCGACGTGGTGCCCGTACTGGACTCCCTCGCCGCCGGCTACCGGCACGGGGTGCTCAGCAACTCCTCCGTCGCCAACCAGGACCCCAAGCTGCGCCACCTCGGGCTGCGCGACCGCTTCGAGGTGCTGGTCTGCGCCGCCGAGCTCGGGGTGAGCAAGCCCGAGGCCGCCGCGTTCCTCGCCGCGTGCGAGGCGCTCGGGCTCCGGCCCGGCGAGGTGGCGTACGTGGGGGACCAGCCGGAGATCGACGCCCGCGGGGCCCGTGACGCCGGCCTGCTGGCGGTCTGGCTGGACCGCGACGGCGGCCGGGGACCGGGGCCCGGGGGGATCCACCGCATCGAGGGTCTTGACCGGCTACCGGAGCTGCTGGCAGGGGATACCCGTTTTGGAGCACGGTCAGGCATCCGGTAATGTTCTTTCTGCGCCGCCGGAGCGGGCCGAAAGGCCGGACGGAGGCGCCACCCAAAGAAAAACCCCGACAAGGGGTTGACTTATGGTGGGGTATAGTGTAATTGGCAACACGAGGGTTTCTGGTTCCCTTATTCTAGGTTCGAGTCCTGGTACCCCAGCGCAGTGCAAGTAGTGACGCAGTGCTTTGCCCCCGTTGTGTAGCGGCCTAGCACGCCGCCCTCTCAAGGCGGTAGCGCCGGTTCGAATCCGGTCGGGGGTACAGATCCTTCCCGCGAGATCTCCAGGGTCGCACCCGGACGTCTTGATGCAGGATCGCTAGGGCCCCCGTTGTGTAGCGGCCTAGCACGCCGCCCTCTCAAGGCGGTAGCGCCGGTTCGAATCCGGTCGGGGGTACTGGTCTGGTCTAGACCATTTTGGGCTATAGTGTAATTGGCAACACGAGGGTTTCTGGTTCCCTTATTCTAGGTTCGAGTCCTGGTAGCCCAGCGCAGTACAAGGCAAGAAGCAGCTAGCCCCCGTTGTGTAGCGGCCTAGCACGCCGCCCTCTCAAGGCGGTAGCGCCGGTTCGAATCCGGTCGGGGGTACGCATCGAAGAGGCCCTCCGCGATCATCGCGGAGGGCCTCTTCGCCGTTTCCGGACGCGGTCGGCGCGACGGCAAGTACGGGCCCGGAGGCGCGTGTTCGGACGTGTGCGGCGTCGTACGCGCCCCCGGACCCGGGGGAGTGGTGGGGGAAGGGAAACGTAAAGGGTCAGCCGGTGCGGCGCAGGGCCTCCGTGAGGCGCGCCGCGGCGTCGATGACCGCCTGGGCGTGCATCCGGCCCGGGTGGCGGGTCAGGCGCTCGATCGGCCCGGAGACCGACACCGAGGCCACCACGCGGTTCGAGGGGCCGCGCACCGGCGCCGACACGGAGGCCACGCCGGGCTCCCGCTCGCCGATCGACTGGGCCCAGCCCCGGCGGCGTACGCCCGAGAGCGCCGTCGCCGTGAAGCGTGCGCCCTGCAGGCCGCGGTGGAGCCGCTCGGGCTCCTCCCAGGCCATCAGGATCTGCGCGGCCGAGCCCGCCTTCATCGGGAGGGTGGAGCCCACGGGGACGGTGTCCCGCAGGCCCGACAGCCGCTCGGCGGCCGCCACGCAGATGCGCATGTCCCCTTGGCGGCGGTAGAGCTGCGCGCTCTCCCCCGTCACGTCCCGGAGATGGGTGAGTACCGGTCCCGCCGTGGCCAGCAGGCGGTCCTCGCCGGCCGCGGCGGCAAGTTCTGCCAGTCGCGGACCGAGGATGAAACGTCCCTGCATGTCCCTCGCCACCATCCGGTGGTGTTCCAAAGCCACGGCAAGGCGATGCGCCGTGGGTCGTGCGAGCCCTGTCGCCGCGACCAGCCCGGCGAGGGTGGCCGGACCGGACTCCAGTGCGCTCAGTACCAGAGCTGCCTTGTCGAGAACGCCGACGCCGCTAGAGTTGTCCATGAAACGATATTCGCGTCTCACACTGTGAAACGCAAGTTCAATTTTTCCAAGAACCAGCGAGTCTGTATGTGCGGGTCCACGAACCACTGGGTCCGAGCCGTCGTCCGGTGCGTGGGGTACGGGCGATCAGGCGCAACAGTCTCTATGAAGCGCCGGCCGGACCGGCCGGCCGGAGGGAAAGCGATGGGTAGGACACTCGCGGAGAAGGTCTGGGACGACCATGTCGTCCGGCGCGCCGAGGGCGAGCCCGACCTCCTCTTCATCGATCTGCACCTGCTGCACGAGGTCACCAGCCCGCAGGCCTTCGAGGGTCTGCGCCAGGCCGGCCGGCCCGTCCGGCGGCTCGACCTCACCATCGCGACCGAGGACCACAACACCCCCACCATCGACATCGACAAGCCGATCGCGGACCCGGTCTCCCGCGCCCAGCTGGAGACGCTGCGCAAGAACTGCGCCGAGTTCGGCGTGCGCCTGCACTCGCTGGGCGACGTCGAGCAGGGCGTCGTCCACGTGGTGGGACCGCAGCTGGGCCTGACCCAGCCCGGCACCACCGTGGTCTGCGGCGACTCCCACACCTCCACGCACGGCGCCTTCGGCGCGCTGGCCTTCGGCATCGGCACCAGCCAGGTCGAGCACGTGCTGGCCACCCAGACGCTCCCGCTGGCCCGCCCCAAGACGATGGCCATCACCGTCACCGGCGCGCTGGCCGACGGCGTCACCGCGAAGGACCTGATCCTGGCGATCATCGCCCGGATCGGCACCGGCGGCGGCCAGGGCTACATCCTGGAGTACCGCGGCGAGGCCGTCGAGCAGCTCTCGATGGAAGCCCGCATGACCATCTGCAACATGTCGATCGAGGCCGGCGCCCGCGCGGGCATGATCGCCCCCGACGAGACCACGTTCGAGTACCTCCGCGGGCGCGACCACGCCCCCGCCGAGGGCGAGGAGTGGGACGCGGCGGTCGCGTACTGGAAGACGCTGCGCACCGACGACGACGCGGTCTTCGACGCCGAGGTCGTCATCGACGGCACGACGCTGGCCCCGTTCGTCACCTGGGGGACCAACCCGGGCCAGGGCGCCCCGCTGTCGGGACACGTCCCCGACCCTGCTTCGTACGAGGACGCTTCGGAGCGCCACGCCGCCGAAAAGGCCCTGGAGTACATGGGGTTGACCGCCGGGCAGCCGCTGCGGGACATCACGGTGGACACCGTCTTCGTAGGTTCCTGCACCAATGGCCGCATCGAGGACCTGCGCGCCGTGGCCGGGATCATCGAGGGCCGCAAAGTGGCCGACGGCGTACGGATGCTGGTCGTCCCCGGGTCGGTCCGGGTCGCGCTGCAGGCCGTGGAAGAGGGCCTGGACAAGGTCTTCAAGGAGGCCGGGGCCGAATGGCGGCACGCGGGCTGTTCGATGTGCCTGGGCATGAACCCCGACCAACTGGCGCCGGGCGAGCGCTCCGCGTCCACCTCCAACCGCAACTTCGAGGGCCGGCAGGGCAAGGGCGGGCGGACCCACCTGGTCTCCCCGCAGGTGGCCGCCGCCACCGCGGTACTGGGCCATCTGGCCTCGCCCGCCGACCTGTCCGACGCCCACGCGACCGCCGGAGTCTGAACACCATGGAAGCCTTCACCACCCACACCGGCCGGGCCGTCCCGCTGCGCCGCAGCAACGTCGACACCGACCAGATCATCCCCGCCCACTGGCTGAAGAAGATCACCCGCGACGGGTTCGAGGACGGGCTCTTCGAGGCCTGGCGCAAGGACCCGGAGTTCGTCACCAACCGTCCGGAGCGCGCGGGCGCCACGGTGCTGGTCGCCGGCCCCGACTTCGGCACCGGCTCCTCGCGCGAGCACGCCGTCTGGGCCCTGCAGAACTTCGGCTTCAAGACGGTCATCTCCTCCCGCTTCGCCGACATCTTCCGCGGCAACTCGCTGAAGAACGGTCTGCTGACCGTCGTGCTCCCGCAGGAGACGGTCGAGCGGCTCTGGAAGCTGACCGAGGCCGACCCGCTGGCCGAGATCACCGTCGACCTCGTCGACCGCCAGGTGCGGGCGGAGGGCGTCGTGGCCGAGTTCGAGCTCGACGACAACGCCCGCTGGAGGCTGCTGGAGGGGCTGGACGACATCTCGCTCACCCTTCAGAACGAAGCGGACATCGCCACGTACGAAAGCACCCGGCCCGCCTTCAAGCCCCGCACGATTCGGCTCTGATTCCGGCCTGATCAGCGCTTATTCGCCATTTGGCGACCACATCGACAACACTGTGCCCCCCACCGTCCGGTGGGGGGCACAGCTGTGTGTTGAGGCCCCGTGAGGCGACAACTCGCCCCAGATGGCACAATCTGTGCATGGAACGCGACAGTCAACTTGAGCTCTACGAACTCGTCGCGGACCGGCTGAAAGAAGCACACACAAGGGTGCGCTCACTGCAAGTCCCGGAGGGCGTAAGGATGGCGCTGTCCCGGAAGCTGTTGGTCGCCACGGCTTCGGCGAAGCACGATCTCGCCGATGCGGCAAGGCGCCTGGACAGGTTGATGAAGGACCTCGACGAGGGTCGATTCCCTGAAGGCGACTGATGCGAAGGAACTCCGTAACGGCCTACAGCGTTGCGGCACTAGGGTGATTAGCCCGTTTCGTGTTTGATTTGCGGTATATATCCGCCTAACGTGCGAAATAAGCTTGAACACATTCGTTCTGGCGAAGTCTCCGAAGGGGAAGACGTTGAACAAGGCGCAGCTCGTAGAAGCGATTGCCGACAAGCTGGGCGGCCGTCAGCAGGCCGCGGACGCTGTCGACGCGGTACTGGACGCGATCGTCCGCGCTACCGTCGCGGGCGACCGGGTCTCGGTCACGGGCTTCGGCTCGTTCGAGAAGGTCGACCGCCCGGCCCGTTACGCCCGCAACCCGCAGACCGGAGAGCGCGTCCGGGTCAAGAAGACCTCGGTGCCCCGCTTCCGTGCGGGCCAGGGCTTCAAGGACCTGGTCAGCGGCACCAAGAAGCTGCCCAAGGGCGGCGAGGTGTCCGTGAAGAAGGCGCCCAAGGGCAGCCTGACCGGCGCCGCCTCCGCGACGGTCAAGAAGGCCGCCGCGAAGAGGGCCACCACCGCCAAGAAGGCGACGGCGAAGACCGCGGTCGCAAAGAAGACCACGCCCGCCGCCAAGAAGGCCGCCACCGCGACCGCCAAGAAGGCGGCGGTGAAGAGCACGGCCACCGCGAAGAAGGCGACGGCCACGGCGAAGAAGGCCACGGCCACCGCCAAGAAGGCCACCCCGGCGGCGAAGAAGACCACCGCCACCGCGAAGAAGACCGCTCCGGCCGCCAAGAAGGCCACCGCAGCGACGAAGGCGCCCGCCAAGAAGACGGCGACGCGCAAGGCCACCGCGAAGAAGACCACCGCCCGCAAGAAGTAGGGGCACGAGTCACACACGCCGGGCCGGCTTCCCCCTCGGGGGAAGCCGGCCCGCGGTGCTGTCCGGACGCCGGTGCGCAGGAGCGCCCGTGCCGATTCGACCGTGCGGAACGCGCAGGTCGGAAGCCCGGAAGCCCCGGGAACTCAGAAGGTCTGCAGCGTGACCAGGGTGATCCGCAGGCCCGTGCCCTCGCCGTCCGTCTCGATCCGGACCCGCTGCCCGGGCCGCAGCAGCCGCAGGCCGCCCGCGTCGAACGCCGGGGAGTCGAAGGGCACCGGGGTGCCGTCGTCCAGCAGCACGCTGCCGCTGCGGGTCTGGGAGTCGTACGTGTACGCGGTCGCCTGCATACCGGCACTGTATCGGGCGGTGTGCCGCCCGACCCCGAGCACGAGGGCCGCCCGCAGATCCGCCGCGGTGTCCACGTCCCGGCGCACGCTGTCGACGCCCGCCAGCGTGATTTCCACGGCCCCCGAGTCCGAATGGCGGGCCCTGGACAGACCGCCGAACGAGGGTGCCAATTCCACGTACGGCGCAGCGGAAAGCAAGGTCGTCCCGATTCCGGCGGCATCCGCCAGAAATGCCCGGGGAAATGCCGAAGCGTTATCGAGCACGCGTAGCAATTCGCACGGCCGAAGGGCGGGGAGATCGGCGTTCATCGCGGCCACCGCAGCCCCCGGCCGGGCCGCCCGGGCGGCCCGCGCCCCGTGGGCCAGCGCCGCGTTGAGTCCGGCGGCGGGCGCGTCCGGAACGATCCGGGCCCCCAGCCGCGACAGTTCCCCGCCGGCCGTGCGGTCGTCCGTGACGACCACCACATCCGCCACCGCGGCGCAGGCCAGCGCTCCGGCCACGGTGTCCTGGGCGAAGGCCAGGGCCAGCCCCGGACGGGAGGCGCCGACGGCCGCCGCGAGACGGCTCTTCGCCATCCCCAGGGGCTTCAGCGGGACCACCAGACTCCAGACGGCGTTCGTGGCCGATCCCTTCCCTCCGGTGCGCTCCGGCACGGGCCTATGCCATGGTCAGGTCATGGCCGGGTCACGTCTCGGCCCATTGTCGCCCTCCCCGGGCGACCCGGGGGACCGCTGGTGCGACCGGGGCGTACGGTGTTCTCGACAGAGACCGGGCCCGGGACGACACTTGTCCGGCCGACGAGGTGGCCCGAGCCGCGCACCGGTCCTAGAGGAAGGTGTCCGAGTGTCCCGCCGCAGAATCGGCTTCTGGTACCGCCTGGCGGCGGTCATCGCGAAACCGCCGCTGGTAGTGCTCTTCAAGCGGGACTGGCGGGGAATGGAGCACATTCCGGCCGAGGGCGGATTTATCACCGCCGTCAATCACAACTCGTATCTGGACCCGCTCTCCTACGCGCACTTCCAGTACAACACCGGGCGCGTGCCCCGATTGCTCGCGAAGGCCGCCCTCTTCAAGGTCCCTATTGTCGGCGCGATCCTGCGCGGTTCCGGGCAGATCCCGGTCTACCGGGAGAGCACCAACGCCCTGGTCGCATTCCGGGCTGCGGTGGACGCGATCGAGCGCGGCGAATGCGTGGCCTTTTACCCGGAGGGCACCCTCACCCGCGACCCGGACATGTGGCCGATGGCCGGCAAGACCGGCGCCGCGCGCGTGGCGCTGATCACCCGGGCCCCCGTCATCCCGGTGGCCCAGTGGGGCGCGAACCTCGCGGTGCCGCCGTACGCGAAGCGGGACCGGGTCCGCCTCTTCCCGCGCAAGACCCTCCAGGTGCTCGCGGGGCCCCCCGTGGACCTCTCCGCGTTCTACGACAGGGAGCCGACCCCGGAGGTCCTCAAGGAGGCCACCGAGGTCGTCATGGCCGCCATCACGGCCCTTCTGGAGGAGGTGCGGGGCGAGCGCGCTCCCGCGCAGCCGTACGACCACCGCAAGGCCAGGGCACAGCAGCGGCGCAAGGCCGCAGGGGAGGGCAAGAAGTGACACGTCCCGTGAAGGCAGCCGTCTACGGAACGGGCTCCTGGGGCACGGCCTTCGGCATGGTTCTCGCCGACGCCGGCTGCGAGGTGACCCTGTGGGGCCGCCGCCGGGAACTGGTCGACGCCGTCAACGGCGGCCGGACCAACCCGGACTACCTGCCGGACGTCGTGCTCCCGGAGAACCTCCGGGCCACCACCGACCCGGCCGAGGCCGCGGCGGACGCCGACTTCACCGTGCTCGCCGTCCCCTCCCAGACCCTGCGCGGCAACCTCGCCTCCTGGGCCCCGCTGCTGGCCCCCGACACCGTGCTCGTCTCCCTGATGAAGGGCGTCGAACTCGGCACCGCCAAGCGGATGAGCGAGGTCATCGAGGAGGTGGCGAAGGTCCCCGCCGACCGGATCGCCGTCGTCACCGGTCCCAACCTGGCCCGCGAGATCGCCGCCCGGCAGCCCGCCGCCTCCGTCGTCGCCTGCGTCGACGAGGCCGTGGCCCAGCGCCTCCAGGCCGCCTGCCACACCCCGTACTTCCGGCCGTACACCAGCACCGACGTCGTCGGCTGCGAACTCGGCGGCGCCGTCAAGAACGTCATCGGCCTCGCCGTCGGCATCGCGGACGGCATGGGCCTCGGCGACAACACCAAGGGCTCCCTCATCACCCGCGGACTCGCCGAGGCGACCCGGCTCGGCGTGGCCATGGGCGCGGACCCGCTCACCTTCTCCGGCCTCGCAGGCCTCGGCGACCTCGTCGCCACCTGCTCCTCGCCGCTCTCCCGGAACCACACCTTCGGCACCAACCTCGGCCGCGGGATGACGCTGGAGGAGACCATCGCGGTCACCCGGCAGACCGCCGAGGGAGTCAAGTCCTGCCAGTCGGTGGCCGATCTGGCCCGGCGCCACGGGGTCGACATGCCGATCACGGACACCGTCGTCGATATCGTCCACCACGGCAAGCCGACCCTGGTCGCGCTCAAGGAACTGATGGGGCGCAGCGCCAAACCGGAACGGCGCTGACTCCTTTCCGGCCGTTCGAGCGGGTACCCTCGTGGCGATATGAGCAGCGAGAACCTCCCCCAGACCCCTGAGCAGCAGGGCCGCAAGCCCCGCGTGGCCGTCGTGTTCGGCGGCCGCAGCTCGGAACACGCCATCTCGGTCGTCACGGCGGGCGCGGTCCTGCGCTCCATCGACCGGTCCAAGTACGAGGTGCTGCCCATCGGCATCACCACGGACGGCCGGTGGGCGCTGACCGCCGACGAGCCCGAGCGGATGGCCATCGCCGACCGCCGGCTCCCGAACGTCGCCGAACTGGCCGACTCCGAGGACGGCGCCGTCGTGCTGTCGGTCGACCCGGCCAACCGCGAGGTCGTCTACACCGAGCCGGGCGCCGTCCCCAAGGCACTGGGCGAGGTCGACGTCGTCTTCCCCGTACTGCACGGCCCGTACGGCGAGGACGGCACCCTCCAGGGCCTGCTGGAGCTCTCCGGGATCCCGTACGTCGGCTCCGGCGTCCTCGCCTCGGCCGTCGGCCAGGACAAGGACTACATGAAGCGGGTGTTCACGTCCTTCGGGCTGAACGTCGGCCCGTACGTGACCATCCGCCCCCGCGAGTGGGAAGCCGACCGGGACGCGGCGCGCGCCAAGGTCCTGGACTTCGCCGGCGAGCACGGCTGGCCGCTGTTCGTGAAGCCCGCCCGGGCCGGCTCCTCCATCGGCATCACCAAGGTCGACGACGCCGCAGACCTGGACGCCGCGATCCGGGAGGCCCGCCGCCACGACCCGAAGGTCATCGTGGAGGCGCTGCTGCGCGGCCGCGAGATCGAGTGCGGCGTCCTGGAGTTCGAGGACGGGCCGCGCGCGAGCGCGCCCGCCGAGATCCCGCCGGTCTCCAGCCACGACTTCTACGACTTCGAGGCGAAGTACATCGACTCCGCCTCCGGGATCGTGCCCGCCCCGCTGACCCCGGAGCAGACCGCCGAGGTGCAGCGGCTCGCGATCGAGGCCTTCGAGGCGGCGTCGTGCGAGGGCCTCGTGCGCGCCGACTTCTTCCTCACCGAGGACGGCGAGTTCGTCATCAACGAGATCAACACGATGCCGGGCTTCACACCGATCTCCATGTACCCGCGGATGTGGCAGGAGTCGGGCATCGAGTACCAGGAGCTGGTGGACCGCCTCATCCAGGCGGCCCTGCGCCGCTCCACCGGCCTGCGCTAGGCCGTCTCTTTCGGATCTTGCCGGGCCCGCGGCGTCTGGCACCGCGCCCGGCCGCACTGCCAGGGCAACCGAGTACGTCCAGTACACGGGCGCCCCGACAGCACGACCAGGCACGGCGCCAGACGCCGCGGGCTCGGCCGACAAGATCCGAAAGAGACGGCCTGGGCCGGCTCCCACCCACAGCAGACCGCCCGCCGGACCCGCCCTGAAGGGCGCGGGCCGGCGGGCGGCGCCGTGCCGGGCGGGACGCCGGGCGGCCCCTTCGCCGCTCCGGGCCGTTCAGTAGGAGGAGATGCCCTCGGGCACGGTCCTGGCGATGACGTCGGACAGGCCGACCAGCATCCCGGCGTCCTCGGCGTGCTCCCGGTCGACCCGCACCTGCGTGTACGCGAGCCGGCCCCCGGTGGTGAACCGGAAGCCGCCGCCGTCGGGGAGCTTCTCCAGCAGCCAGGCCACGTCGTTCACGTGGACGCCCTCCTGTGCCGGATCGGCCATCTCGGGGGGCTTGGGGATCCCGCACCGCAGTACGATCGCCGAGCCGCCCCACGAGGCCGTCAGATCCGATGCCGGTTCGGTGGTGGTCCGCGCCAGGCCGGCCACCGTTTCGGGGAGTTCCTCGTGCAGCGCTGCACAGAACCCCGCGACATCGGCGGGCGGCGTGGCGGGCGGATCCACCCGGGCCCGGGAACCGCCCGGTGAACACGCCGCGAGGGCCAGTACGGACAGCGCGGCGGGCAGGGCCAGGACACGGCGGGGCCGGTGGTGGAGGGACATCACCGGCCAAGAGTAGACGGGGGCTACAGATGGACCACCGGGCAGGTCAAGGTGCGGGTGATCCCCTCCACCTGCTGGACCTTGGCGACGACCATGCGGCCGAGGTCGTCCACGGTGTCGGCCTGGGCGCGCACGATCACGTCGTACGGACCCGTCACGTCCTCGGCCTGGATCACCCCCGGGATCTGGCCGATGGACTCGGCGACGAACGACGCCTTGCCCACTTCGGTCTGGATGAGGATGTACGCCTGTACCACGGAACCTCCAGGGCGGCCACGAGGATCATTTCCCCTAACCTTCGGGTGGGCCCCACACGATCGAAGGGGCTGGGGGAAGAAGGGACGCCACGGTACCGCGTCGCCGAGGGCCGCGGGGAGACCCGCGAGCCCGGCGCCGCGCACGGCGGGGCGTACGGGGAGCAGAAGTTGACGTATCTGTTGACGGTACCCAGAGCTGTGACGGCTCGCGACCGCAAGCGGACTGGGCAAGAAGGGGCACAGCGATGAAGGGCACTGTGGGCGAGCTGGGGGAGTTCGGGCTCATCAGGGAACTCACCTCACGGCTCACCACCACCCCGGCGGTCCGGCTCGGGCCGGGCGACGACGCCGCGGTGGTGTCGGCCCCCGACCGGCGGGTCGTGGCGAGCACCGACATCCTGCTGGAGGGCAGGCACTTCCGGCGCGACTGGTCCACGGCCTACGACGTCGGCCGCAAGGCCGCCGCGCAGAACCTCGCCGACATCGCCGCCATGGGCGCGGTGCCGACCGCACTGCTCCTCGGCCTGGTCGTCCCGGCAGAGCTGCCGGTCACCTGGCCCACCGAGCTGATGGACGGCATCCGCGACGAGTGCCAGGTCGCCGGCGCTGCCGTGGTCGGCGGGGACGTGGTCCGCGGCGACACCATCACCGTCGCGATCACCGCCCTCGGAGACCTCCGCAACCACGAGCCCGTCCTGCGCTCCGGCGCCCAGCCCGGCGACGTCGTCGCCGTGACCGGCTGGCTGGGCTGGTCCGCGGCCGGGTTCGCGGTCCTCTCGCGGGGCTTCCGCTCGCCCCGGGCCTTCGTCGAGGCGCACCGCCGCCCGGAACCGCCGTACCACGCGGGTCCCGCGGCCGCCGGACTCGGCGCCACCGCCATGACCGACGTCAGCGACGGCCTGATCGCCGACCTCGGGCACATCGCCGAGGCCAGCAAGGTGCGGATCGACCTGCGCTCCTCGGCCGTGGACATCCCCAGCCAGATGCACGACATCGGCCAGGCCGTCGGAGTGGACCCGCTCCAGTGGGTCCTCACCGGGGGAGAGGACCACGCGATCGTGGCGACCTTCCCGCCCGACGTGAAGCTGCCGGCCCGCTGGAAGGTCATCGGCGGCGTGCTCAACCGCTCCGCGCTGCCCCAGGTGACCGTCGACGGCGCCCCCTGGACCAGCACCGGCGGCTGGGACCACTTCGGCGCCGATCCGGCCGCCGATGACGGTGCGCCGTGACCACGGCGCCGCCGCTGTGCCTGACCGTCGCCGGATCCGACTCCGGCGGCGGCGCGGGCATCCAGGCCGACCTCAAGACCATGCTCGCGCTCGGCGTCCACGGCATGAGCGTGGTGACCGCCGTGACCGCGCAGAACTCCCTCGGGGTCCTGGGAGCCTGGGAGCTCCCCGCCGAGGCCGTGACGGCCCAGTACCGGGCCGTCGTGGACGACATCGGCGTTCGGGCCGTCAAGACCGGCATGCTCTCCTCGGCCGTGCTGGTGGAGACCGTGGCCGCGCTGCTGGCCGACACCGCCGCGCCGGCCGTCGTCGACCCGGTCGGCGTCTCCAAGCACGGGGACGCGCTGCTGGCCGCCTCCGCGCTGGACGCCGTACGGGGGGAACTGCTGCCGCGGGCCACCGTGGCCACGCCCAACCTGGACGAGGTGGCGCAGCTCACGGGCCTGCTCGTGGAGACCGAGGACGACATGCGCCGGGCCGCCGACGCGATCCTCGGCTTCGGGTCGCGCTGGGCGCTCATCAAGGGCGGCCACCTCGCGGGGAACGGCGGCGAGGCGGTGGACCTGCTCAGCGACGGAACCGAGGAGCGCTGGCTGCGCGCCCCCCGCTTCGACAACCGGCACAGCCACGGCACGGGCTGCACCCTCGCCAGCGCGGTCGCGGCGGGCCTCGCCAAGGGCCTGACCGTCCCGGAGGCGGTCACCGAGGCCAAGGCGTACGTGACCGGGGCCATCGCCGCGGGCTTCGCGCTCGGCGCGGGCATCGGCCCGGTGGATCACGCCTGGCGGTGGCGCTGAGCCCCGCCGGGCCCGCCGGGTCCGGGGCGTTCCCCGGGTCCGGGAAAGGCAAAAGGCCGGTTCACCAGAGGTGAACCGGCCTTCTTGGCAACCGGAAAGGGCTGCGCTACGACGGGAGGCGTCAGCGCGAGACCTTGCCGGCCTTGATGCACGAGGTGCAGGCGTTGAGGCGCTTCGGCGTCCCATTGACCACGGCACGCACGCGCTGGATGTTCGGGTTCCAGCGACGCGAGGTACGGCGGTGCGAGTGGGAGATGCTGTTGCCGAAGCTCGGCCCCTTGGCGCAAACGTCGCAGTTGGCAGCCACAGGTCACTCCAAAGACTTCAGGTGCAATTACAGTGAAACCGGCGCACCGGATCCAGAGATCTGAAGTGGTTTGCCGGGGGAATGGCCCGACTCTCATCGGGCAACCGGAGCAGCATACAACGCCTGCACCGGTCCAAGAAAACTACCATGGCCGCCGCCGCCCCCGCCCCGAGGTCCGGACGCCCCGGCGGTCCTTCGTTACCCTGCGGTGAACCCTGGCCCGCACAAGGAGGAACGCCCGGTGCCGCACGAGCCCCAGCCGCAGCCGCCCGACGAGCTCGACGCCGAAGCGGTGCGCACCTGGAGCTCGCTGGCCGTGGCCGCACTGGGCCGGGCCCGCGAGGACATCGACGCGATCAACGTCTATCCCGTCGCCGACGCGGACACCGGCACCAACCTCTACCTCACCGCCGAATCGGCCGACCGCGCCCTCGACGAGGCCTTCGCCAAGGTGACCGAGGGCACACCGCAGACCTCCCTGGCCCACGCCGTACGGGCCTACGCGCACGGAGCGCTCGTCGGCGCCCGGGGCAACTCCGGGACGATCCTGGCGCAGCTGCTGCGCGGGGTCGCCGACGTGCTCGGGGACGAACCCGGCGCCCGGGGCCCGGGGCGGATGCTGGCGCAGGCGCTGACCCGGGCCGCGGAATCGGCGTACGCGGCCGTCGCCCACCCGGTCGAGGGCACCATGCTCACCGTGGCCACCGCCGCGGCCCGGGCCGGCGAGGCGGCCGGAGCCGCCGCCGGGACCGCCGCCGACGTGGCCCGCGCCGCCTACGACGGGGCCCGCGACGCCCTGGCCGAGACCCCGGGGCAGCTGGCCGTGCTCGGCCGGGCCGGGGTGGTCGACGCCGGGGGCTGCGGCGTGGTCGCCGTGCTCGGGGCGCTGTGGCAGGCGCTGTCGGGGCAGGAGCCGGCCGCCGAACCGGTGCGCGGCCGGGCCGTGCCCGTACCGCGGACGGCGGAGCCCTGCGCGAACGGGCAGGACGGACCGGCGTACGAGGTGATCTACCTGCTGGAGGCCTCCGACGCGGCGGTCGCGGACCTGCGCGCCCGGCTCGACGGGCTCGGCGACTCCCTCGTCGTGGTCGGCGGCGACGGCCTGTGGAACGTCCACGTGCACGTCGACGACCCCGGCGCGGCCGTCGAGGCCGGGGTCGTCGCCGGGCGGCCGTACCGGATACGCATCACCCACTTCGGCGACGAGCGGCGCCGGGCCCGCGGCGAGCGCGCCCAGCGGGCCGTGGTCGCCGTGGTCCCGGGGGAGGGGCTCGCGGGACTCTGCGGGGAGGCCGGCGCGACCGCCGTGCTCGCCCGCCCCGGGGAGGTACCGGCGGCGGCCGAGCTGCTGGACGCCATCCGCCGCGCGCACGCCCGCGAGGTGGTGCTGCTGCCCGGCGGTCCCGAACTGCGGGCCGTCGTCGCCGCGGCGGCCGAGCAGGCCCGGGCCGACGGCGTACGGGTGGCCGTGATCCCCACCCGCTCCGCCGTCCAGGGGCTGGCCGCGCTCGCCGTCCACGACCCGGACGGCAGCTTCGACGAGGACGTGGTCGCCATGACGGCGGCGGCCGGCGCCACCCGCTACGCGGAACTGGCCGTCGCCGAACGGCAGTCCTTCACCTCCGCCGGCATCTGCCAGGCCGGCGACGTGCTCGGCCTCATCGACGGGGACGTCGCGGTCATCGGCGCGAGCCTGGCCGAGACCGCCGAGGCGGTCCTGGAGCGGATGCTCGGCTCCGGCGGCGAACTGGTCACCCTGGTCCTCGGTCCCGACGCGCCGGACGCGCTCGCCGAGCGCCTGGAGACGTACGTCCAGCACGGGCACCTGGCCGTGGACACCGTCACCTACCGGGGCGGGCGGCACTCGGCGCCGCTCCTCATCGGGGTCGAATAGGGGTCGAATAGCCGCCTTGTCAGCGCCATGGTGTGCAATGGAACACGTGCCCGCGCTCGACGAAGACCTCAAGAAGACGCTCGGCCCCGCCACCGCGAAGGTGCTGGCCGAGCAGCTCGGCCTGCACACGGCCCTGGACCTGCTCCACCACTACCCGCGGCGGTACGCGGAGCGGGGCGAGCTGACCCCGCTGGCCGAGCTCGCCGAACAGCTCGACGAGCACGTGACCGTCGTCGCCCAGGTCGCCGACGCGCGGATCCTGACCTTCAACGGCGGCCGCGGCAGACGCCTGGAGGTGACCATCACCGACGGCAGCGGCCGGCTCCAGCTCGTCTTCTTCGGCGCCGGCGTCCACAAGCCGCACAAGGACCTGCTGCCCGGCACGCGCGCCATGTTCGCGGGCAAGGTCGGCATGTTCAACCGCAAGCTCCAGCTCTCCCACCCCGCCTACGAGCTGCTGAGCGCCGACGCCTCCGACGAGGACGCGGCGACCGCGTTCGCGAGCCGGCTCATCCCGATCTACCCGGCCTGCGCCAAGCTGGAGTCCTGGAAGATCACCAAGTGCGTGGACGCGGTGCTGCCCGGCGTCCGGGAGACCGTGGACCCGCTCCCGCCCGCCCTGCGCGAGGGCCGCGGCCTGGTCCCGCTCACCGAGGCCCTGCTGAAGATTCACCGCCCGGCGACCAAGGCCGACATCGAGGACGCCCGCCAGCGCCTGAAGTGGGACGAGGCCTTCGTCCTCCAGGTCGCCCTCGCCCGCCGCCGCCACGCGGACTCCCAGCTCCCGGCCGTGCCCCGACGGCCCACGCCCGGCGGCCTGCTGGACTCCTTCGACGCCAAGCTCCCCTTCACCCTCACCGACGGCCAGCTGAAGGTCTCCGCGGAGATCTTCGACGACCTTGCCACCAGCCACCCCATGCACCGCCTCCTCCAGGGCGAAGTGGGGTCGGGCAAGACGATGGTGGCCCTGCGCGCGATGCTCGCGGTCGTCGACTCCGGCGGACAGGCCGCGATGCTCGCGCCCACCGAGGTGCTCGCCCAGCAGCACCACCGGTCGATCACCGAGATGATGGGCGAGCTCGCCGAGGGCGGCATGCTCGGCGGCTCCGACCGGGGCACGAAGGTGGTGCTGCTCACCGGGTCGATGGGAGTGCCGGCCCGCCGCCGGGCCCTGCTCGACCTGGTCACCGGGGAGGCGGGGATCGTCATCGGCACGCACGCCCTGATCGAGGACAAGGTGCAGTTCCACGACCTCGGGCTCGTCGTCGTCGACGAACAGCACCGCTTCGGAGTGGAACAGCGCGACGCGCTGCGCTCCAAGGGCAAGCAGCCCCCGCACCTGCTGGTGATGACCGCGACCCCGATCCCGCGCACGGTCGCCATGACCGTGTTCGGCGACCTGGAGACCTCCGTCCTGGACCAGCTGCCCGCCGGGCGCTCGCCCATCGCCACCCACGTGGTGCCCGCCCAGGACAAGCCGCACTTCCTGGCCCGCGCCTGGGAACGGGTCCGCGAGGAGGTGGAGAACGGCCACCAGGCGTACGTCGTCTGCCCGCGCATCGGGGACGGGGACGAGGCCGCCCCCGGCAAGAAGAAGGCCGCCGCCGAGGCCGACGGGGACAAGCGGCCCCCGCTCGCGGTCCTGGAGATCGCCGAGCAGCTCACCCGCGGCCCGCTCGCCGGGATCTCCGTCGAGGTGCTCCACGGGCGGATGGACCCGGCCGACAAGGACGACGTGATGCGTCGCTTCGCCGCCGGGGAGGTGAAGGTGCTGGTCGCCACCACCGTCATCGAGGTCGGGGTGAACGTCCCGAACTCCACCGTCATGGTGATCATGGACGCCGACCGGTTCGGCGTCTCCCAGCTCCACCAGCTGCGCGGCCGCGTCGGCCGCGGCACCGCCCCGGGCCTGTGCCTGCTGGTCAGCGAGATGCACGAGGCCAGCCCCGCCCGCGCCCGGCTCGCCGCCGTCGCCGCCACCCTCGACGGCTTCGAGCTCTCCCGGATCGACCTCGAACAGCGCCGCGAGGGCGACGTCCTCGGCCAGGCCCAGTCCGGGGTGCGCTCCTCGCTGCGCATGCTCGCCGTCATCGAGGACGAGGAGGTCATCGCCGAGGCCAGGGAGGAAGCCACCCGCGTCGTCGCCGAGGACCCCGAGCTGGAGGGCCTGCCGGGCCTGCGCACCGCGCTGGAGGCCCTGCTGGACACCGAGCGGGAGCAGTACCTGGAGAAGGGCTGACCGGTACGACCTATCGTTGGAGGCCCGTACCCCTCCCACCGCCGTACGAAGGACCCCAGATGACCCGCGTGATCGCCGGCAGCGCCGGCGGGCGACGGCTGGCCGTGCCCCCGGGCACCGGCACCCGCCCGACCTCGGACCGGATGCGGGAAGGCCTCTTCTCCACCTGGGAGTCGCTGCACGGCATCGAAGGGTCCCGGGTGCTCGACCTGTACGCGGGCTCCGGCGCCGTGGGCCTGGAGGCGCTCTCCCGCGGCGCCGGCCACGCCCTGCTGGTCGAGCCCGACGCCAAGGCGGCCAAGGCCATCCGGGAGAACATCACGACGCTGGGCCTGCCCGGGGCCGAGTTCCGGGCGGGCAGGGCCGAGCAGATCGCCGCGGCCGTCGCCGCCGGGGACCCGTACGACCTGGTCTTCCTGGACCCGCCGTACGCCGTCGGGCACGACGATCTTCGGGAGATCCTCCTCACACTCCGGTCCCAGGGCTGGCTCACCGGCGATGCGCTCGTCACCGTGGAGAGGAGCACCAGGAGCGGTGCGTTCCCGTGGCCCGAGGGCTTCGAGCCGCTCCGGTCGCGCAAGTACGGCGAGGGGACCCTCTGGTACGGTCGCGCCGCCTTCACCAGCGAAGATTCATGATGTCCGCACCGGAGAGCGAGGGACTTCAGTTGCGCCGCGCCGTCTGTCCGGGGTCGTTCGACCCCATCACCAACGGACACCTCGACATCATCGGCCGGGCCTCCCGGCTCTACGACGTGGTCCACGTCGCCGTGATGATCAACCAGTCGAAGCAGGGCCTGTTCACCGTCGAGGAGCGGATCGAGCTGATCCGCGAGGCGACCGCCGACTACGGGAACATCGAGGTCGAGTCCTTCCACGGACTGCTCGTCGACTTCTGCAAGCAGCGGGACATCCCGGCCATCGTCAAGGGCCTGCGCGCCGTCAGCGACTTCGACTACGAACTCCAGATGGCCCAGATGAACATGGGGCTGTCCGGCGTCGAGACGCTCTTCGTGCCGACGAACCCGACCTACAGCTTCCTGTCGTCCTCGCTGGTCAAGGAAGTCGCGACCTGGGGCGGCGACGTGGCCCACCTGCTGCCCGCGCACGTGCACGCCGCCCTGCTGGAACGGCTGCGCGACCGCTGACCGCCCGGGCGCAGGCCGTCGGGCCGGTGTCGGGCTCCCGCCCACCGGCCTTACAGTCGTCCCGTCCGACTCGGGAACCGCCCGAGGCCGAGAGAGTGCGAGCCCCCATGGACGTGCAGAAGAAGCTCGACGAGATCGTCGCGGCCGTCGGCGGCGCCCGCTCCATGCCCATGTCGGCCTCCTGCGTGATCAACCGCGCCGAACTGCTCGCCCTGCTCGAAGAGGTCCGCGCGGCTCTCCCCGGCTCCCTCGCCCAGGCCCGCGAGCTCATCGGCGACCGCGAGCAGATGGTCGAGGAGGCCCGCCGCGAGGCGGACCGGATCATCGAGTCCGCGCACAGCCAGCGCGGTTCGCTGATCTCCGACACCGAGGTCGCGCGGCGCTCCCAGGCCGAGGCCGACCGGATCCTGGAGGACGCCCGCCGCGAGGCGGAGGAGGTCCGGGCCGAGGCCGACGACTACGTGGACAGCAAGCTCGCCAACTTCGAGGTCGTCCTGACCAAGACCATCGGTTCGGTGGACCGCGGACGCGAGAAGCTGCTGGGCCGCGGACCGGGGCTGGACGAGCACGGCTACCCGGACGCCGAGGCGCCCGAGCGCAGCCACGACCCCGAGACGCAGCGCCTGCAGGCCGACGCGTACGTGGACACCAAGCTGGCCACCTTCGAGGCGGTGCTCTCCAAGACCCTGGAGGCGGTGGGCAAGGGCCGGCAGAAGCTGCTGGGCCGGATGCCCACCGACGACCTCGGCGCGCACATGGCCGCCCAGGACGCGGCGGGCTCCCAGCAGTCCCGCTCGTCGAGCGACGCGGACTTCCTGGCGGGCCTGGCGGAACCGGAGCGGGCCGCGGCGCCGGCGCAGCCGCCCATCCCCGCCCAGGCGCAGCCCGTCTACGACGCGTACGCCGCGCAGTACTCGGGCGAGCCGGCCGCGCAGCACCAGGACGCGTACGGCTACCAGGACCCGTACGGCGGCTACCAGCAGCAGCCCGACCCGTACTCCGGCGCCGACGCGGCGGGAGCGTCCTACGGCGGCCACTACGACCCGCAGCAGCACGACCCCTACGCGTCGTACCAGCAGCAGCCTCAGCAGCAGGCCCATGCGCAGCAGGCGCACCAGGCCCAGCAGCCCGCGCTCGACGAGACCAGCCTCTTCGACACGAGCATGATCAACCTGGACCAGCTGCGCCAGTACGAACAGGGGCGCTAGCACCGGATTGGGCGGAGAGCTCCCCGGCGGGTATCCTGGCTCTTCGGTCGCGCGTATGCACCGCGATCCATGCTGCCCACATGTGGCGGAATCTTTGATCTTGAGCAATCCGTGAAAGCAGGAACAGCCCTGAATACCCGCCTCGACCACCGCAACCCCCTCGTGTTCGACACGCACGAGCTGGGTCGGCGTCCTGGTGCCATGCAGAAGCTGTTCCGTGAGATCGCGGCACCGGCGGACCTCGGTCTCGCCGGGGTCATCGGAGTGCCGGAAGGCGCACCGCTCAAGCTCAAGCTCCGCCTCGAGTCGGTCATGGAAGGGGTGCTTGTCACAGGCACCGCCCGTGCATCGGCCGTAGGGGAGTGCGTAAGGTGTCTGGAGGCCGTCGAGCGCGAGCTCAAGGCGGACTTCCAGGAGATGTTCTCGTACCCTGACGCCGACGACCGGACCCGCTCCAAGGCGGAGCCGGCCGACGACGCCGAGGACGACGAGGACACGCTCTTTCTCGAGGACGGCTTGTTCGACCTCGAACCCGTGCTGCGTGACGTGGTGGTGCTCGCACTGCCGCTGCAGCCGGTGTGCCGGGAGGACTGTCTCGGACTGTGCCCCGATTGCGGGCTCAGCCTGAACGACGACCCGGACCACCACCATGACGCCGTCGACATCCGTTGGGCGGCACTGCAGGGACTCGTCACCGATCAGGGCGATGAGAAGGACAACATGAGCGGCACTGCCTCTGACGGAGTTCAGGGCGCCGCCGAGAAGCAGGAGAAGTAGCCGTGGCTGTTCCGAAGCGGAAGATGTCGCGCAGCAACACGCGCCACCGCCGGTCGCAGTGGAAGGCTGCGGTCCCCACCCTGGTTTCGTGCGAGCGTTGCCAGGAGCCGAAGCTCCAGCACATTGCGTGCCCGAGCTGCGGCACCTACAACAAGCGCCAGGTCCTCGAGGTCTGAGCGGCTGGTGAGAGGCGCAATGTCTGAGCTGTCCAGCGCTGAGAAGCAGGCAGACAGTAACAAAGCGGCCTCGTCCCACACGCTTCTGGAAGGGCGGCTCGGGTACAAACTCGAGACCGCCCTTCTGGTGCGCGCGCTGACGCACCGCTCGTACGCGTACGAGAACGGCGGTCTGCCCACCAACGAGCGGCTGGAGTTCCTCGGGGACTCCGTGCTCGGCCTGGTGGTCACGGACACGCTGTACACGACCCACCCGGATCTCCCCGAAGGCCAGCTGGCCAAGCTTCGGGCCGCGGTGGTCAACTCGCGCGCACTGGCGGAGGTCGGGCGCGGCCTCGAACTCGGTTCCTTCGTCCGGCTCGGCCGCGGCGAAGAGGGCACGGGTGGCCGGGACAAGGCATCCATCCTCGCCGACACCCTTGAAGCGGTGATCGGCGCGGTCTACCTCGATCAGGGCCTCGACGCGGCCTCGGAGCTGGTTCACCGGCTCTTCGACCCGCTCATCGACAGGTCCTCGAACCTCGGCGCCGGCCTGGACTGGAAGACCAGCCTCCAGGAACTCACGGCGTCCGAAGGTCTTGGCGTACCGGAATACCTGGTCTCTGAGACCGGCCCGGACCACGAGAAGACCTTCACCGCTGCTGCTCGCGTCGGTGGTGTCTCGTACGGCACCGGCACCGGCCGCAGCAAGAAGGAAGCGGAACAGCAGGCCGCCGAGTCGGCCTGGCGCGGCATTCGCGCCAAGGCGGACGAGCGGAACGCGGCACCCGCCGCGACCGCACCGGCTCCTGCGGCAGCGGCGAAGGCTCCGGCCGACGCCGGGGCCGGGGAAGGCGGGGCGCCGACGCCCGCCGACCCGCAGCCCGACGCCTGACCCTTCCTTCGGGAACTCCCCGCCCCGCCACCTGTCCGCAGGTGGCGGGGCGGACCCGTTTCCGGGGCCCGGGACGGGGCCGGTAGGCTCGGACCCCGCGCCCACCGGCGCGCCGCCCCGAGGAGAAGCCGTGCCCGAGCTGCCCGAAGTCGAAGTCGTGCGGCGGGGGCTGGCCCGCTGGGTCGCGGGGCGGACCGTGGAGTCCGTCGAGGTCCTCCACCCGCGCGCGGTGCGCCGCCACCCCGGCGGCGGGGCCGACTTCGCGGCGCGGCTGGGCGGTCAGACCGTCGGGGTTCCGCAGCGGCGCGGGAAGTACCTGTGGCTGCCCCTGGAGGGCCGGGACCTGTCCGTGCTCGGGCACCTCGGGATGAGCGGGCAACTGCTCGTGCAGCCGCAGGAGTCCCCCGACGAGAAGCACCTGCGCATCCGCGTGCGGTTCGCGGACGACCTCGGCACCGAGCTGCGCTTCGTCGACCAGCGCACCTTCGGCGGCCTCTCCCTGCACGAGAACACGCCCGACGGGCTGCCCGACGTCATCGCGCACATCGCGCGGGACCCGCTGGACCCGCTGTTCGACGAGGGCGTCTACCACCTGGCCCTGCGCGCCAAGCGCACCACCCTCAAGCGGGCGCTGCTGGACCAGTCGCTCATCAGCGGGGTCGGCAACATCTACGCCGACGAGGCGCTCTGGCGCGCCAAGCTGCACTACGAGCGCCCCACCGCCACCCTCGCGCGCCCCCGGAGCGCGGAACTCCTCGGCCATGTCCGGGACGTCATGAACGCGGCCCTCGACGTCGGCGGGACCAGCTTCGACAGCCTGTACGTCAACGTGAACGGGGAGTCGGGCTACTTCGACCGTTCGCTCGACGCCTACGGCCGCGAGGACGAGCCCTGCCGCCGATGCGGCACCCCGATGCGGCGCAGGCCGTGGATGAACCGGTCGAGCTACTTCTGCCCGCGCTGTCAGAGGCCGGCGCGCGTCGCGTCGTAGGTCCGCCGGGAGGCCAGCACGTCTGCCATGCTCCCCTCCAGGAAGTGGATGAGGGCGAGCAGCCGGTCCGCGACCTCCGTGCCGAGCGGGGTCAGTTCGTAGTCGACGCGAGGCGGGTTCGTCGGCTGTGCCTCGCGGTTGACGATGCCGTCGCGCTCCAGCGCGTGCAGGGTCTGCGAGAGCATCTTCTCGCTCACGCCCTCCACGCGCCGGCGCAGTTCGTTGAAGCGGCACGGGCCCTCGCGCAGCGCTCCCACGGTGAGACTGCCCCAGCGTCCGGTGACGTGCTCCAGGGTCTCCCGGGACGGGCACGCGCGTGCGAAAACGTCGAACGGAAGGTCTGATCCGGCGGCTTCGGTACAGGCGGCTGGTGTCTCCATGCCTCACAGCGTACCTCCGTGCAGCGCTAACTGTCGGGTTGCGCTTTCGAAAAGTAAGTGTTTTTCTTCTCTCGTCGGACCGCACTCCGTGGGACGGCGCAGACTTGTCCGAGGGAGACCGCTTTGTCCGCCATCACGCACGCCCCCGTCGTCTCGATCGCCTACCACTCCGGATACGGCCACACCGCCGTCGTCGCCGAGGCCGTCCGCTCCGGAGCCGTCGAAGCCGGCGCGACCGTGCACCTGATCGCGGTGGACGCGATCGACGACACCCAGTGGGAGCTGCTCGACGCGTCCGACGCGATCGTCTTCGGGTCGCCGACCTACATGGGCACGGCGTCCGGCGCCTTCCACGTCTTCGCGGAGGCCACCTCGAAGCGCTGGTTCGGCGACGTCTGGCGGGACAAGATCGCGGCCGGATTCACGAACTCCGGCTCCAAGAGCGGCGACAAGCTCCACACCCTGCAGTTCTTCCAGACGCTGGCCGCCCAGCACGGCATGAGCTGGGTCAACCTGGGGCTGAAGCCGGGCTGGAACTCCACCGCCGGCTCCGAGGACGACCTCAACCGGCTCGGCTTCTTCTCCGGCGCGGCCGCCCAGACCAACTCCGACGAGGGTCCGGAAGGCGTCCACCGTGCCGACATCGCCACGGCCGCCCACCTGGGCCGACGCGTCGCCGAGCACGCGCGCGTCGTCGTCGCGGGCCGTGCCGCCCTGGCGGACGCGGTGCTCGTCTCCGTCTGAGGGATCCCGCGGACGGCCGCCCGGAACGCGTCAGGCCCCGCCGGCCCGAAGGGCCGGCGGGGCCTGACGGCAGGCGCTCGTCTCAGAAGCCGAAGTCCTGCGTCCACCAGGGGCCGCCGGAGGCGAAGTGGGCGCCGACGCCGAGGGTGCGGAACTCGCAGTTGAGGATGTTCGCCTTGTGCCCGGGGCTGTTCATCCAGGAGTTCATCACGGACGCGGCGTCACCCTGGCCGCGGGCGATGTTCTCGCCGCCGAGGCCGGAGAGGCCCGCCTGGGACGCGCGGTCCCACGGGGTGTCCCCGTCGGGGTCGGTGTGGTCGAAGAAGCCGCGGACCGCCATGTCCTTGCTGAAGGCACCGGCCAGCGCGGCGAGCGGCGGGTTGGCCCGGACCGGGCCGCATCCGGCCTGCGCGCGGGCCTGGTTCACCAGGGTGACCACGGCCGTCTCCGCGGCGGAGTGCCCGTCCCCGGGTGCGGGCGCGGTCGGCGCCGGGGCGGAAGGCTTCGGGGGGACCGGCTTCGGGGGCTGCGGCTTCGCGGGCGCCGGGGCGGTGCTCTTCTGCGGCGCCTTGGTGGAGGGGGCCGGCGTGGCGGCCGGGGCCGGCGGCTCCTCCGGGGCGGAGGGCGACGCCGGCGCGGAGGCGGACGCCGAGGCGGAGGGGCTGGGCGGCGTGGAGGGGCCGGGCGGGGCCGACGGCGTCGGGGCGGCCGACGGACTGCCGGACGGGCTCGGGGCGGCGGCGCCCGAAGGGGTCCGGCCGGACAGGTTGGCGAGGCCGCCCTGCTGGTCGAGCGCGCCGTTCCGGGTCGGCTTGGAGGCCGCGCCGGCCTCCGCCCCGCTCGGGGCGTCCGTACCGCTGACCCCTACATAGGGGAAGGAGCCGCCGACCGGCACCATGCCCGTCGTGACGGCCGCGGTGCCGAGGGCCACGGCGACCGAGGCGCCCAGCAGGCCGGTGCGCAGGGCGGTCCCGCGCCTGCCTTCGCGGCGCGGGGCGGCGTTGAGTCGGTGGCGTCCCATCGGCGTCGTGCCTTCCTCGGAGCTCAAGATCATCCGTTACTCACCCAAATGGGTGAGTTCATTGCTGCGCGACTGTACGCCATGGGCCCAGGGGGGCGATGTGCCCGGAAAGGGCCCGCCCGGTTAGCGTTCACGCATGAATGACGATGTCCGCCTGACCGCCTGGGTGCGCGGCCGTGTACAGGGAGTGGGCTTCCGCTGGTTCACCAGGGCCAATGCCCTGGAGCTCGGAGGAGTGGTCGGCTTCGCCCTCAACCTCGACGACGGGCGGGTACAGGTGGTGGCCGAAGGTCAACGTGAGAATTGCCACCGGCTGCTGGAGTGGCTCCGGTCCGCCGACACGCCCGGCCGGGTGGACGGTGTGACGGAGATCTGGGGCACACCGCGAGGCGGCTACGACGGATTCGCGATCCGGTGATCGATCGACTGATCATGTACTGATCACACGCATCGGGCGGCTGCACCCGGTCGGAACTGCGCATTCATCGCCGACGCGTTGCCGACGGCCCCGATCCGTGGAAGGCTCGGAGGCGAGGATGATCTCCACGTCCCTTGCGGGAGCCGGGCCGCCCGCCGATACGGGGCGTGATCGTGTTGACCGTCAAACTTTTTGGTGAGACGCTGGAAGCCCCGCGCACCTGAGCTGTTTGGCAGTGTTGGCATTAGTAAGCGCAGTGACTGTCAGTCGCTGCCGGACATCCGCGGGTGCGATTCCCTCACGACCCACACCGCTTCGGTCGGTCACTCAGTGTGGAGGACCATCCATCATGGCAAAGGCGCTTCTCGGTTACGTCGGCGGTTCCGATCCGCGACTCCTCGCCGAGATGCGACGGCTTCAGCAGCGCGTCCAGGACCTCGAGTCCGAGCTCGTACGGATTCAGTCCGAAAATGACGCGCTGAACGCGGCCGCCGCTCAGCACGACGGAGACTCGCTGCTGGACAGCATCGATATCGACGTACCGCAGGCGGAGCCTGCGCTCACCTGATTCGCGCTCTCCAGGTCGCTGGACTCCCAGCCCTGCTTGATCTGCAAGGGACGCTCCGGCGTCCCTTCTTTCTTGGACGCCCGAACGCCTGGACGCCGCGCCGCACGCCGACGTGGAGCCAGGCGGGGGGCCGCCCCCGCGTGACGTCGGTGATGCCCCGCACCTTCACGGGCGAAACCGCACGCAAAAGGTAGAGTCCGGCGGCGTGCACCTCAAGTCCCTGACCCTGCGCGGCTTCAAATCCTTCGCCTCCGCCACGACCCTGCGGTTCGAACCCGGCATCACCTGCGTCGTGGGTCCGAACGGCTCCGGCAAGTCCAACGTGGTGGACGCGCTCTCCTGGGTCATGGGCGAACAGGGTGCCAAATCCCTGCGCGGCGGGAAGATGGAAGACGTCATCTTCGCCGGCACCACGGGGCGCCCGCCGCTCGGGCGCGCCGAGGTGTCGCTGACGATCGACAACTCCGACGGCGTGCTGCCCATCGAGTACGCCGAAGTCACCATCACCCGGATCATGTTCCGCGGCGGCAGCAGTGAGTACCAGATCAACGGTGACACGTGCCGCCTGCTCGACATCCAGGAACTGCTCTCCGACTCCGGCATCGGCCGTGAGATGCACGTCATCGTCGGCCAGGGCCGGCTGGACTCCGTCCTGCACGCCGACCCCACGGGCCGCCGGGCCTTCATCGAGGAGGCCGCCGGCGTACTGAAGCACCGCAAGCGCAAGGAGAAGGCGCTGCGGAAGCTGGACGCGATGCAGGCCAACCTCGCGCGCGTCCAGGACCTGGGCGAGGAGCTGCGGCGGCAGCTGAAGCCGCTGGGGCGGCAGGCGGCGGTGGCCCGGCGGGCCGCCGTCATCCAGGCGGACCTGCGCGACGCGCGGCTGCGGCTGCTCGCCGACGACCTGACGGACCTGCGGCGTGCGCTCGACGCCGAGATCGCGGACGAGGCCGCCCTGAAGGAGCGCAAGGAGGCCGCGGAGGCGCGCCTCGCGGACGCCCTGCGCCGCGAAGCCGAGCTGGAGGAGGCCGTACGGGAGCTGGCGCCGCGGCTCACGAGGGCCCGCCAGACCTGGTACGAGCTGTCGCAGCTGGCCGAGCGGGTGCGCGGGACCGCGTCCCTGGCGCAGGCGCGGGTCAAGAGCGCGTCGGCGCCGGTGGAGGAGGAGCGGCGCGGCCGCGACCCGGAGGACATGGAGAAGGAGGCCGCGCGCGTCCGCGAGCAGGAGGCCGAGCTGACGGCCGCCCTGGAGGCGGCCTCGCGCGCCCTGGAGGACACGGCCGGGCACCGGGCCGAGCTGGAGCGCGAGCTGGCCGGGGAGGAACGGCGGCTTCGGGACGCGGCCCGGGCCATCGCCGACCGGCGCGAGGGGCTGGCCCGGCTCACCGGCCGGCTCGGCGCGGCCCGCTCCCGGGCGGGAGCGGCGCAGTCCGAGATCGACCGGCTGGTCGCCGCGCGGGACGAGGCGCAGACCCGGGCCGCCCTGGCGCGGGAGGAGTACGAGGCGCTGGCCGAGGAGGTCGGCGGCCTCGACGACCCCGCGGTGGAGGGGGAGCACGAGGCGGCGCGGGCCGGGCTGGCGGCCGCCGAGGCCGGACTGGCCGCGGCGCGGGAGGCGGTGACCGCGGCGGAACGTTCGCGCGCGGCGGTGACGGCCCGCCGGGACGCGCTCGCGCTCGGGCTGCGCCGCAAGGACGGTACGGGCGCGCTGCTCGCGGCGCGGGAGCGGCTGGCGGGGCTGCTGGGACCGGCGGCCGAGCGGCTGACGGTGACCCCGGGGTACGAGGTCGCGGTGGCCGCGGCGCTGGGCGCGGCGGCGGACGCGGTGGCGGTGGCCTCGCCGCAGGCGGCCGCCGCGGCCATCCGGCACCTCCGCGACGGTGACGGGGGCCGGGCCACGCTCCTGATCGCCGCACCGGGGGCGACGGTCCCGGGACCGGCCGCCGAGCCGGCCGGGTCCGGGAGCGGCGCCGATGCCGGGGACGGGGCCGGCGCGGCCACCGGGGTCGGCGCCGGGCTCCCGCACCGGGGGGCGGACGCCGCCGCGGGGGCGTTCCCCCGTCCGGCCCCCTCCCGGGACGCGGATCCCGCGCCGTACGCAGCCGGCACCGGCGGCGGGCGGGGGGACTCCGCGGCCGCGGATCCGGCGGGACCCGCGTCCCACGGTGCCACCGGGGGCTCCGGCCCCGTCCCGGCAGCGCCTGCCCCGGCAGCGCCCGTCCCGGCAGCCCCTGCCCCGGTCGCCGGTGCCCCCGGCCCCGCACCGGTCGCGCCCGCGGGCCCGGCGGCCGAAGCCGTCCTCGGGACGAGGCCCCGCCCCGGTACGGCCGACGGCGCCGCGGCCGCACCCCCCGTCGCCGCCGCCGGGCTGGTCGGCGGGGACGGCGCCGTGCTGCGGGCGGTGGCCTGGGTCCTGCGGGACTGCTTCGTGGTCGGCGGCCTCGACGCGGCGCAGGCCCTGGTGGCGGAGCGCCCCGACGCGGTGGCCGTCACCCTCGACGGCGACGTCCTCGGGGCGCACCTCGCGCACGGGGGCTCCGCCGGGGCGCCCAGCCTGATCGAGGTCCAGGCCGCCGTCGACGAGGCGGCGGCGGAACTGGCCGGCCTGGACCTGCGCTGCGCGGAGCTCGGCTCGGCCCAGGAGACCGCCCGGACCCGGCACCGGGACGCGGCGGCCCTGGCCGACGAGATCGCCGAGCGGCGCCGGGCGGGGGAGCGGGCCCGGGCCGGGGTCGCGCAGCAGCTCGGCCGGCTCGCGGGGCAGGCCAAGGGCGCCGAGGGCGAGGCCGAGCGCACCGCCACCGCCGCGGCCAAGGCCCAGGACGCGCTGGAGCAGGCGCTGTTCGACGTGGAGGAGTGCGCGGAACGCCTGGCGGCGGCCGAGGAGCTGCCGGTGGAGGACGAGCCGGACGCCTCGCGTCGGGACCGGCTGGCCGCCGACGGCGCGAACGCCCGGCAGACCGAGATGGAGGCCCGCCTCCAGCTCCGTACCCACGAGGAGCGGGTCAAGGCACTGGCCGGGCGGGCCGATTCGCTCGACCGGGGGGCCCGCGCGGAACGGGAGGCCCGGGCCCGCGCCGAGCGCCGCCGCGCCCGGCTGCGGTACGAGGCCGAGGTGGCCCGGGCGGTGGCCGACGGCGCCCGGCAGCTGCTCGCGCACGTGGAGGTGTCGCTGGCCCGCGCCGAGGAGGAGCGCGCCGGCGCCGAGCACGCCAGGGGCCTGCGCGAGCGGGAGCTCGCCGGGGCGAGGACCGCGGGCCGCGACCTGAAGGCCGAGCTCGACAAGCTCACCGACTCCGTCCACCGGGGCGAGGTGCTCGGGGCCGAGAAGCGGTTGCGCATCGAGCAGGTGGAGGCCAGGGCGCTGGAGGAGTTCGGCATGGACTGCGCCGGGCTCGTGGCCGAGTACGGGCCCGACCAGCCCGTGCCCGCGTCGCCGGCCGCGGACGGCGAGGAGCTCCCCGACGATCCGGAGCACCCCCGCAACCGGCCGGGCCCCTTCGTACGGGCGGCGCAGGAGAAGCGGCTCAAGGCGGCCGAGCGCGCCTACCAGCAGCTCGGCAAGGTCAACCCGCTCGCGCTGGAGGAGTTCGCGGCGCTGGAGGAGCGCCACCGGTTCCTCAGCGAGCAGCTGGAGGACCTGCGCAAGACGCGGGCCGACCTCCTTCAGGTGGTGAAGGAGGTCGACCGGCGCGTCGAGCAGGTCTTCACCGAGGCGTACCACGACACGGCCCGGCAGTTCGAGGGGGTGTTCTCGCGGCTGTTCCCCGGCGGCGAGGGGCGGCTGGTCCTCACCGACCCCGACAACATGCTCACCACCGGCGTCGACGTCGAGGCCCGTCCGCCGGGCAAGAAGGTCAAGCGGCTCTCGCTGCTCTCCGGCGGCGAACGCTCCCTGACGGCCGTGGCGCTGCTGGTCTCGATCTTCAAGGCGCGGCCCAGCCCGTTCTACGTGATGGACGAGGTGGAGGCCGCGCTCGACGACACCAACCTGCAGCGGCTGATCCGGCTCATGGAGGAGCTGCAGGAGAGCTCGCAGCTGATCGTCATCACGCATCAGAAGCGCACGATGGAGGTCGCCGATGCCCTGTACGGCGTCTCCATGCAGGGAGATGGAGTGTCCAAAGTGATCAGTCAAAGGCTCCGTTAGGGGTCTGTCTCGTTCAAGTTTTGAACATCAAGCCCGAGCTGCTGCCGCAACTGTCGATTTCATGGGGGCGAAATCGGTTCTTCACATCCTCTTGACTTCAAGAAGTGAAGTCATAGGCTCTCCTCTGTCGCCCGGCACGTTCAGGTGGTGGCGCACTGTTTGATGTGCGCCACTGTGAGGAACACGATCAGGCGACGACACGAGAACCAACACCCCTCACGCTGCCCGCCGTCGGCGCCGGGCCCAGGAGCGCACCTTGACCAGCACAGCGAACGCACCCTCGGCAGGCGGTGGAAGCACCCAGCCCGAGCACCTCGGGCACGTCATCTTCATCACCGCGGCCGCGGCCATGGGCGGTTTCCTCTTCGGCTACGACAGCTCCGTCATCAACGGCGCCGTCGAGGCCATCCGCGACCGGTTCGACGTCGGCTCCGCGGCCCTCGCCCAGGTGATCGCGGCCGCCCTCATCGGCTGCGCCTTCGGCGCGGCGACCGCCGGCCGCATCGCCGACCGGATCGGCCGCATCCGCTGCATGCAGATCGCCGCCGTCCTCTTCACCGCGAGCGCCATCGGATCCGCGACGCCGTTCGCCCTGTGGGACCTCGCCATGTGGCGCATCATCGGCGGCTTCGGCATCGGCATGGCCTCGGTGATCGGCCCCGCCTACATCGCCGAGGTCTCGCCGCCCGCCTATCGCGGCCGGCTCGCCTCCTTCCAGCAGGCCGCCATCGTCATCGGCATCGCCGTCTCGCAGCTGGTCAACTGGGGCATCCTCAACCTCGCCGACGGCGACCAGCGCGGCGAGCTCGGCGGCCTGGAAGCCTGGCAGTGGATGCTCGGCGTCATGGTCGTCCCGGCCGTGCTCTACGGCCTGCTGTCCTTCGCCATCCCCGAGTCCCCGCGCTTCCTCGTCTCGGTCGGCAAGATGGACCAGGCCAAGACCGTCCTGCGCGAGGTCGAGGGCGAGCGCATCGACGCCGACGCCCGGGTCAACGAGATCCACAACGCCATCCACTCGGAGCAGAAGTCCACCTTCAAGGACCTGCTCGGCGGCCGCATGGGCTTCCTGCCGATCGTCTGGATCGGCATCGGCCTCTCCGTCTTCCAGCAGCTCGTCGGCATCAACGTGATCTTCTACTACAGCTCCTCGCTGTGGCAGTCGGTCGGCATCGACGCGAGCTCCTCGTTCCTGTACTCCTTCGAGACCTCGGTCGTGAACATCATCGGTACGGTGATCGCGATGCTGTTCGTCGACCGGATCGGCCGCAAGCCGCTGGCCCTCATCGGCTCCGTCGGCATGGCGATCTCCCTCGGCATCGCCGCCTGGGCCTTCTCCTTCCGGTCCGGCGTGGGCGACGACATCACGCTGCCGCACACTCAGGGACTCGTCGCGATCATCGCGGCCAACTTCTTCGTCCTCTTCTTCGCCCTGTCCTGGGGCGTCGTGGTCTGGGTCCTGCTCGGCGAGATGTTCCCGGGCCGCATCCGCGCCGCCGCCCTCGGCGTCGCCGCCGCCGCCCAGTGGATCGCCAACTGGGTCATCACCGTCACGTTCCCCACGCTGTCGGACTGGAACCTGTCCGGCGCGTACGTCATCTACGCGGTCTTCGCCGTGCTCTCGATCCCCTTCATCCTCAAATGGGTGCCGGAGACCAAGGGCAAGGCGTTGGAGGAGATGGGGTAACCACCCCCGCCACCACCCCTCTCCTCTCGTACGGGTACTGCCCCGGCTCAGTCCTTGAGCCGGGGCAGTACCCGTTCGCACAGCAGGTGCAGGCTGCGCCAGCCCTCGTCCAGCGGCATCCCGCCGCACAGGGGGTGCAGCACCAGGTTCCCCGCCTCGCCGGCGCCCTTCGCGTACGCGACCGCCTCGTCCGGGGTGAGGACGCGGTACACGCCCTCGGCGCGCAGTTCCTCCACCGTGCGCGCGCCCGACCGCACGGCGCTGCGGATGTCCTTGGACTGCCAGGACGCGTACATGCCCGCCTCGTGCAGGAAGCGCCCGCCGTGCTCGGCCCAGACCCGGTCCGGGTCCTCCGCGATGTGCAGCAGCGGGGTCTCGGCGGCGGGCATCATGCAGAAGCCCTCCGTCCCGTACTCCGCGAGCTTCGCCTGGTAGTACGCCTCCAGCTCCGGCAGGTGTGCGCTCGGGAAGAACGGCAGCCCCAGCCGGGCCGCGCGCCGCGCCGCCGCCTCGGAGCTGCCGCCGACGAGCAGCAGCGGGTGCGGCCGCGTGAAGGGCCGCGGGGTGACCCGTACGGTCCGGCCGCGGAACTCGAACGGCTCGCCCGTCCACGCCTTCAGCAGCGTCTCCAGCAGCTCGTCCTGGAGCCGGCCGCGCCGGCCCCACTCCACGCCGTGCTGCTCGTACTCCTCGGGCCGGTAGCCGATGCCCGCCACCGTCACCAGCCGGCCGCCGCTGAGCAGGTCGAGCACGGCGATGTCCTCGGCCACCTTCAACGGGTCGTACAGCGGGCCGATGATCGCCGAGACGGTCACCGCGATGCGGCGGGTGGCGCCGAAGACCGCGCCCGCGAAGGCGAAGGGCGAGGGCAGCCAGTTGTTGGCGGTGCCGTGGTGCTCCTCGGTCTGGACGGTGTCGATCCCGCGGTCGTCCGCGTACCGGGCCATCTCCAGGGCCGCCCGGTAGCGGGCGGAGAGCGACTCGGGGGTGCCGTTCGGGTCGACGAGATTGAACCGGGCCACGGTGATGGGCATGGAGGAGTCCCCCTTCGCCGGATGTGGGTGGGCGGGCGAAGGGGGACGTTAGCTGACGTGACGTCAGTTGGACAGGGTTCCGGCGGGCTCGCGGTCCTCGGCCGGCGCCCCGGCCGCGGCCGGGGCGGGCGTGCGCGGCAGCACCGCGTACAGCGCCGCGGAGGTCACGATGCCGGCCACCCAGCCGAGGCCGTTCTCCCCGATCCAGGTGGAGGACAGCGGCCCGCTGAACCAGTCCACCGACGTGAAGAGCAGGCCGACCACCAGGGCGAGCGCCCACGCGGTCATCGCCTGCCAGGCGAACCCGCCCTTGTACCAGTAGGCGCTGGTCCGCGTGGTGTCCAGGAGTGCGGCGCCGTCGTAGGTCTCGCGGCGCAGCATGTCCACGCCGAAGACGCCGATCCAGGCGGAGAACGCCACGGCGAGCAGGGTCAGGAAGGAGATGAACGAGCCGAAGAAGCTGGTCGCGACCACCATCAGCAGGAAGCCGAAGACCAGGCTGATCACGGCGTTCACGCTGACGGCCCAGGCGCGCGGGACCTTGATGCCGAGGGTCTGTGCGGTGAACCCGGCCGAGTACATCGACATCGAGTTGATCAGCAGCATGCCGACGAGCGCGATGAGCAGGTACGGGACCGCGATCCAGGTCGGCAGCAGCTCGCCGATGAAGGAGACCGGGTCCTGCGCGCTGGCCAGGTCCGGCGTGCCCACGGCCATGACCGCGCCCATCAGCACCATCGGAAGGACGACCACGCCGGCGCCGCCGATCGTGGCGCCGACCATGCCCTTGGATGAGGCCGTGCGCGGCAGGTAGCGGGTGAAGTCCGGACCGGACGGGACCCAGCTGATGCCGCCGGCCGCGATGGTGCCGATGCCCGCGATCATCATCGCGGTGGAGCCGGCCGGCTTCCCGAAGACGGCGGACCAGTCGGTCGTGGCGACCAGGTAGCCGAGGACCAGCACGCTGAAGGTTCCGAAGAGGTACGTGGACCAGGTGGAACAGACGCGCAGCGCGTTGATGCCCAGGCCGGAGACCACGAAGGTGCAGCCCACGAAGAACAGCAGGGTGACCACGATCAGGGGCGTGCTGCTCTCGACGCCGAACAGCAGGTCGAGCACGGTCAGCACGGCGTAGGCGCCGCTGACCGCGTTGATGGTCTCCCAGCCCCAGCGCGCCACCCAGATCAGCGCCCCGGGGAACAGGTTGCCGCGCTGTCCGAACACCGCCCTCGACAGGGCCATGCCCGGGGAGCCGCCGCGCTTGCCGGCGATGGAGATGACGCCGACCATCCCGTACGAGACGACCGGGGCGGCCACCGCGACGACGAGCACCTGCCAGATGTTGAGCTTGTTGAAGATCACCAGGCCGGCGCCCATGGTGAGCAGCAGCACGCTGATGTTGGCGGCGACCCACGTCGGGACGAGCTCGCGCACCCGGCCGGTGCGCTCGCCGTCCGGGACGGGCTCCAGCCCGCGGGTCTCGATCGCGGTCTCTATCGCACCCTCGGCGGGCTCGGCAGGCATGCGGTACTCCGGTGGGGGAGATGGGCGGGGAGTCGTCCATCATCGTAGATGTGCCACTAAGACCACAAATAGAGGATTCGGTCCTGGTGCGGCGCTCCCGGGTCCCGGGTCCGGAGCGCCCGTGGCCGATACTGGGGACGTTATGGAAATCCTCATCCTTGCTGTAGTCATCGCCCTGGTCGCGGTCGGCATGATCAGCGGGCTCGTGGTCAGCAGCCGCAAGAAGAAGCAGCTGCCGCCCTCGGCACCGTCGAGCACGCCGACCATCACTGCCCCGCCCGCCGAACCGCAGGTGGGGGAGGACGCCGCACCGACGGCGGAAGAGCCGCGCCGCACGATCGAGGAGGTCACCCTCCCCGACACCGCGGCCGCCACCGATTCCCCGGTCGCCGTCGAGGACCCCGTCGTCGAGGCGCCGGCCGCACCCGAGATCGAGGTGCCCGAGCCCACCGCGGGCCGCCTGATCCGGCTGCGCGCCCGCCTCGCCCGCTCGCAGAACTCGCTGGGCAAGGGGCTGCTCACGCTGCTCTCCCGCGAGCACCTCGACGAGGACACCTGGGAGGAGATCGAGGAGACCCTCCTCATCGCCGACGTGGGTGTCGTACCCACCCAGGAACTGGTCGACCGGCTCCGCGCACGGGTCAGGGTGCTCGGCACCCGCACCCCCGCGGACCTGCGCGCCCTGCTGAAGGAGGAGCTGCTGACCCTGGTCGGCACCGACTTCGACCGCGCCGTGAAGACCGAGAGCGGCGTGGACACCCCCGCCGTCGTGATGGTCGTCGGCGTGAACGGCACCGGCAAGACCACCACCACCGGCAAGCTCGCCCGCGTCCTGGTGGCCGACGGCCGCAGCGTGGTGCTCGGCGCCGCCGACACGTTCCGCGCCGCCGCCGCCGACCAGCTCCAGACGTGGGGCGACCGGGTCGGGGCGCGCACCGTGCGCGGCCCCGAGGGCGGCGACCCGGCCTCGATCGCCTTCGACGCGGTCAAGGAGGGCATCGCCGAGGGCGCCGACGTGGTGCTCATCGACACCGCCGGCCGCCTGCACACCAAGACCGGGCTCATGGACGAGCTCGGCAAGGTCAAGCGCGTCGTGGAGAAGCACGGCCCGCTGGACGAGGTCCTGCTGGTCCTGGACGCCACCACCGGGCAGAACGGCCTGACCCAGGCCCGCGTCTTCGCGGAGGTCGTGGACATCACCGGCATCGTGCTGACCAAGCTCGACGGCACCGCCAAGGGCGGCATCGTCGTCGCCGTCCAGCGCGAGCTGGGCGTCCCCGTCAAGCTGATCGGCCTCGGCGAGGGCCCGGACGACCTGGCCCCCTTCGAGCCGGAGGCGTTCGTGGACGCCCTGATCGGCGACTGAACGCGGTCCGTCCGCGGGCGGGGGGGGGGGGGGGGGGGGGGGGGGGGGGGGGGGGGGGGGGGGGGGGGCCGGGGCGCGGCCGGCCACGCCCCACCGCGCCCGCGGCA